>JADGBP010000085.1 GCA_015231395.1 Desulfamplus sp.
TGGGAATTGATCTGGCTGGTATCGCAGATAATGGCGGAAGTTGGCCTCCTAACGGAGCACATAACGTGGGAAGAAAATGGCCGATCTTATTTGCAGGAATAATGTTAAATGACGATCACATGAAAAATGTAGGAGCATGGTCAACGATATTCCATGAAGACGGGGGGACTTTTTTTGTGACTCAGGACGATATCAACAGAACCAACGAATCAATCAATCATCCGAATTACTGCTGGAATCCAGATTCACGCGATATAGCTGCCGGAAGAATAAAAGCCTATACCGCAGATGATATCGGGCTGCCTGATTGGGGAATTCGTCATATAACCCAACCGTGCAGGGACAACGGACATTTTGATTCAGTTTACCGGGAAATTAACGGAGTTGCTAATGCCGGATTTACTCTTGCAGCTATTATAATGGATGCCAAAAGTTTGTGGATGCATAATGCACTCTTTGATTATCAGGATCGCTGGTGGAGCTTAACAGGAGGAGATCATGGAGTTCACCACGTTAGTGCATTCACCAAAAGTATGTGGAACAGATATCGATAGGGGGAATTCAAGAAAGCAAAGGTAGTACCTCAACATCAGGACTCATCCTTAAGAACATGACAATAGAATTACTCAGAAATTAGGAAAGAAAGATGCGAAATATTTTTAATGATATTTCGCATCTCCTCCCCCAAAAAAATTAATTTTATGTTCTCAAAAAAGGAGCGGAACAAGAACCATGAAAAAAGAAAAAAATACTCTTAAAATATGTCTGTTTGTAATTTTATCTCTATTTTATTCAGTTCCTGCAATTTCTCAGCCAATAACCTTAGTTACTATCGGAGATAGCCTTACTGCTGGAGATGGCGATAGTGAGGGAGGCGGCGGTTATCCCTCAAGGCTTCTTGCTATGCTTGTTCCTCTCTATCCAGACTCAACCATTTCAAACCTTGGGATATCTGGTGACACAACACTTGATCTTGTGAACAAACAGTTAAACGGGGCAGTTACTATACTCAATAATGCTCCGACAGGTTCGATAAAGATGGTATTAGTATGGATAGGCAGCAACGATCTTTTCGGGCTTTATGCAGGAGATGTATGTTCAGAATATTACAGTAGCATTTCAAGCTGTGAAGAGATGGAGATGGGCTATGCTGTGGATAATCTTGATACTATACTCGGAACTCTTGCATCTACTGGAGCCACTATCTATATTGCCCTGTTAGATGATCAGAGTCGGCGTCCGGTAATAACAGACGAGTCATTACGTTCTAACAGCTTTCCAGGAATTACAGCGGATGAAATTCCACGAATGGCTTCTCAAATAGCTCTCTACAATGCTCAGGTAAAACAGCAGGCTGTAAAACATGGTGCAAAAACGGTCGATTTTTTCAATACAGCTATTTTTGAGAACAGTGCAACTCTTGATTATGACGGTAATCACCCAAACAGTTCTGGCTACGATGCTATTGCGAGTATATGGTATCAGTCCATTACCGGAACTTCACCTCCAGATACCGATGACACAGATGGAGACGACACAGTCAATCCACCGGCAGCACAACCACCTGTCCCTTCAATCATGTCTGGTAACAGCCACAACACTATCTCTGTAAATATAAATCAATCTTTTCCTGTATCTGTATCAATGAATGCAGGAGACATGCTAAACAAGGCTGGGGATTGGTGGCTCATTTATATTACACCTGATAATAAAATATTCTCTCTGACAAATAAACTTCGTTGGATAGAGGGAGTATCCCCTGTTTTATCAATTCCGCTTATCTCTTTTGACGCGATTCAAATTTTTTCTACTGCATTTCCATTGCCTGGCACATACTCATTTTATTTTGCATTTGACGACAAACCAGATGGTATTCCCGAACTACCAATCTGGATAGATGCTCTGACAGTCCAAGTAAATACCCTCCCCACAGATCCAACTGATAAGGTTAAAACTCGCCTGATGCCCCAGAACCTTATCTATCAAGGTGCCTTTCTGCTTCCTGAAGGAGATGAATGGGCATACAGCGGTCATGCACTTGCATGGTATCCTGATGGAAATCCAGATGACTCTGGTGACGGCTATCCAGGTTCAATTTATACAGCCGCCCATGCCATTGACGGCTATGTGGGAGAAATTTCAATACCAGCACCGGTAAAAGCAGATACCATAATTAATTTGCCAAGGGCTGAAATAATCCAGTCACCCAAAGATATTACTGGAGGATTGAAGGATAAATGCACTTTTGATCCAGAGTGCCTCTACCGTGAACTGGATGGACTTGCCTATCTTCCAAACATCAACAAAATTGTCTGGAATCTTAGAGATTGGTACAATGCTGCTGGATTTGATCAAGATTCTCTTGGATGGAGTAACCCTGACATGAGTGACCCTCAGGGGGTGTGGCATATAGGTTCACGAGAATCGGAAAATAATCTGTTTCATAACGCAAAGACCAGCAACTATCTTTTCAATGCACCACAATCTTTTACAACACAGTGGCTGGACGGTAAATCGCTTATTGCCGGAAGCTCCAGAGAGGCTGGTGTATTAGGCGGCTCGCAGGGACCAACGCTGTTTGCCCTGGCACCATGGGAAGATGGTAATCCACCTGCTCCTTCATCTAATTTAGATGCAATTGCACTACTCTATTACCCTGAAAAATACGACTGTGTCTGGGAAAATGCTGCTGTGTGCGACTATCCGGGTTACAGTGCGGCAGACCACTGGAACGGTGGAGCGTGGATTGAGACTGCTTCTGCTAACGCTGTAATTATATCAGGAAGAAAAGGGTTGGGATCAAGCTGCTACGGAACCCCGGAAGAGTGCGGAAATGACACCTGTGTAACCTCAAAAGGCTACCATGCCTACCCTTACCAACCCCAGGTACTATTTTATGATCCTGAAGATTTGAAGGCAGTTCGTGCAGGAACCAAATCGCCCTGGCAGGTTTTACCATACGAGATTCTGAGTCTCGAAAATATAACGTACAATCAAGGATGTGCTGCTATTGGTGCGGCAGCTCTGGATTCTGATAATGGATATCTTTATATTACTGAAAAAGAGATTGATGATGTTGAAAATGGAATTTGGGGTGTGACAGCGGTGCACGTGTGGAAAATTCAATAGGGAATCTATACCATAAATACTGTAAATGCCGTAAAAACACTTTTTGGTTTTCATATTCAGGGGTGAATGAAACCCGTCCATGAGCTTTACCGTAAATGCCGTAAAAACACTTTTTGGTTTTCATATTCAGGGGTGAATGAAACCCGTCCATGAGCTTTACCGTAAATGCCGTAAAAACACTTTTTGGTTTTCATATTCAGGGGTGAATGAAACCCATCCATGAGCGTTTACAATAGACATTTTTCCAAAATAAATTTTATATTTGTATAAGCCCGCCCAGTGGTAGCAGTAGACCAGTGGTAGCAGTAGGTCAGTGGTAGCAGTATATGAGTTTTTGTAGGGGAGATCAGACGATCTCCCCTATTTTATTTGGTCTCGACAGTGAAATATTAATATTTTTTTGTTGCGATATCACTACCAAAAAATAAAAAATCAGTATTTTCTGGTTAGATTGCACTCGTTTCATATTTAAATATAGGTAGTAAAATCAATGGTTTGTTTTATTAAACGTCTCATATGTTGAGGGGGGGGCGTACGGATTTGCCATTATACTGTAACTATGTTGACATATACTACGATATAATCTTATTTTATCCATTATTTTATTATTGTGCTCTAATTTAGGATTGATTTGTCCTGTCAAAAAATCTATTATCGTCCCGATAAATAAATTGGCAGAAATGCTACAGAAATGCTATCTGAACCCATTAGTAAAGGGGCTGATTAATCAAAATACTTTTTTTGGAAATCTATAGAAGTATTTTTTTGAATTTTTGGGACATATGGGGAATTTCATAAACATGAAACTGAATAGCTATAAAACTAAAAACAAAAATGATTTCCCGAACAAAATAACACAATCCAATATTGTTTTTAATTTTTTGTGCCATATATGGAATTTTATAAAGATCAAACTAAACATCTATAAAAATAGAGATCGAGACAAGGATAAAGATGGCGTTTATAAAAATGACGTTTATAAAGATGACGTTTCAAATATATTAGCACAATCCAATATTCATGAATTTGCAGAAGAAATTAAAACCCAAATGTCAAAAATAGAGCCGATCTTTCTTGTACTTGGGCAGGATATGCAGCAGATATATTTTGATTCTGACAAGCTTACCCAGATTATCACCGATGCTGCAAAAACTATCGACAGTCAAGCCGAAGGCGGTCTTGTCAATTATATCCAGAAAAGCATAAATACCTTATTGAAAGAGCTCAATGAGTGCAGGGAAACTATTAACGTAAATATCGCCCATATGGGCAGCAGCACAGATGAACTTGAGACTCTGTGCTCTATTTGCAGCGGTCTGACCAAAATTTCGCGTGTTCTTAATATTGTTGGAATGTATATTGACGTGGAGGCTTGCCGTTTCACTGAGTCCAAAAACATGTTTTTAGGATTTGGCAAGGAAGTCAAAGAGCTGGCACAAAAAATTAGCGTGATTGCAGACCATATTTACAGTGATTCAAAATCTGTACAATCCACACAGATTTCAGGGGTTGAAAATATAAAAAGCAGTCTGGAAAAACTATCCTCGCTTTCCGCTTCGGCTGAAGAGAGTGTTATGCATGCCATGAACAAGGTAGAGCGGTTGACACGTTTGTCATGCAGTGCTCTGGATAATGCAGCCATCCATTCTCGGGAGATACAGAAACGAGTGGGTGATATTGTCATGAGCATTCAGTTTCATGATATTGTGAGACAAAAACTTGAGCATGTCATTTCAGCCTTTGATGACTGCAAAAACATTTTAACCATGAATGCATCATCTGAACAAAATTCTGCTAAAACTGCGTCTGAACAAAATCCTGCTAAAACTGCGTCTGAACAAAATCCTGCTAAAACTGCGTCTGAACAAAATTTAACCAGAGATGAGTCTGAACACAATTTGCAGAGGGGACATGCCCAAATATATTTTGTTTTAAAAATTCAATCTGCCCAGTTAGCCCTGATAAACTCTGAGTTAAATACCGTACACGCCAAACTTGAACAGGCTTTTGCCGGAATCAATGAGAAAACAGACATTCTCATGAATGATGTGGTTAATTCAGGCATGGATGAAAAAGCATCCTTCATTGGACACTTGACACTTTCTGCAGCCGCACCCCAATTTTTTAGAGATTCTCTGAAAAAAAGTGTCAGTTATTATTATGGCGACATGAAGGATAACGATAAAAAAGAGTTGGAAAATGAGTTTGATTCCATCAAAAATGAGCTGGAAAATGAGCTGGAAAATCTCATAAAAGTTCGCACTCATGGACAAAAGATATCAGAAGAGATTATGAAAAGTATCAGGGATGCCTCCTCGATTGTATCCGGACTTTCACAATATACAGGTCAGGTTGACAGCATTAATATCAATCTTCAATATAAAGCTTTGAATGCTATCATCATGACCAGCAAACTTGGGGACAAAGGGCTTTCTCTGGAGGTGCTGGCAAGGGAAGTCGGATTGTTATCTCTGAATTCCAATGCTCTGATAGAGCAGATTGTAAAATCCCTGAGAGCTGTAACTAAAATCACAGACACTCTTGAAATCACAGATGATCTTAAAGAACTAAATAAAGAGAATTCGGAACAGCCAAACGAAGAAAATTTGGAGCAGGCAAACAAAGAGAGCTTCAGGCAGGCAAATAAAGATAACTCAATGCAGATGTCTGATAAATCAGCACTGTCATTAGATAATACTCTGAACCTGATATCAACTATATTGAGTAAATATCAGGAAAACAGAAACCTGTCGGTTTCAATGGCACAAGAACTTGGAAAAAATATTGAAAAAAGCAAAGAGCAGATTGATTGTATCGCACAGTGGGCAAACAGCATTTCTGCCATTCAAACTCAAATCAATAAAACTCTGGAGCGGATTGAGCCTTTAATTCTTTCCATGGATAAAGAGATATTAACAGAGTTTCAGCATATTGAAAAAAGATACACAATGGAAAGTGAGCGTGTGATTCATAATCAGATGTCCATGAAGAAAAAAGATAGTTCTGTCAAAGATGATAAACAGGATGATTCAGATATTTTTTTTCAAGACGATTCTGAGACTATTTCCCAAGATGATTCGGATATTCTTTTCCAGGATGATTCGGATATTCTTTTCCAGGATGATTCAGATATTCTTTTCCAGGATGATTCAGATATCCTTTTTCAGGATGATTCGGCTATCTTTTTTCAGGATAGCTCCCCCGAAGACGAACAGTCTCAGACGAACCATGATGATTCGAAAGATGAGTCGAAAAATGATTCCGAAGATGATTCGGATATCCTTTTTCAGGATGATTCGGCTATCTTTTTTCAGGATAGCTCCCCCGAAGACAAAAACTCTCAGACGAACCATGATGATTCGAAAGACGATTCGAAAGATGAGTCGAAAAATGAGTCGAAAAATGAGTCCGAAAATGAGTCGAAAGATGATTCGGAAGATGATGAGTTCGACGATAATATTGAGCTTTTTTGATCAGAACAGGTTGATGTTTCAGGTAGATTCTGGAAGTTAAAAGTGTACCTATTCAAAAACTAACCCCTTTGATCATGCCATCTTATGCAGTTAGCCCATTTAGGAGGTGTTATGGCGATTACAATACAAGAACAAAAAAATTCCAGACAGAATAAAAAAGATTTCGGCATCATCAGGCATGATGCTCCCCTTACCGCCACTGAAGTGACAGATCTGAAAGCATTGTTGACCAGACAGTTTGAGCTGACCCATGATGTCATCGTGGAGTTTACTGGTTTAACTGACTGCGATACTCTTGGACTTCAACTTCTTCTCTCTGCGAGCAAGAGTGCTAAAGCTGGAAACAGCAGGTTTGAATTACGGGGAGATATTGAAGCGTTGCAGCTTGCGGCACAGCGTATAGGGTTAAGCTTTGAAGATTATTTTAATTGTGCTGCACAGACAGAAGCAGATCAGAGCTGAAAGCAACAGAACAAAATGCTGAACCAAACAAAACAAAATGTTGAAATCAACAGAACAAAATATTGAAATCAACAGAACAAAATATAGAAATAGGGGGAGATAAATAGAAAAATGTCCAAAACAATAATGACTGCCGATGATTCCGGCAGTATTCGGCAAATGGTGAGTTTTACTTTGAAACAGGCGGGATACCTTGTGGTTGAGGCTGTTGATGGCAGTGATGCCTTGCTCAAACTCAAAAGCACTCCTATCCATATGCTTATATCTGACCTGAACATGCCAAACATGGACGGACTTGAGCTGATAAAACAGGTGCGGGCAATGCCTGAATATAAATTTATTCCAATAATCATGCTTACAACAGAATCCCAGGCAGATATGAAACAGAAAGGAAAGGCTGCTGGTGCGACAGGTTGGATTGTAAAACCCTTTAAACCTGACCAGTTGCTTGCAGTCATCAAAAAAGTGCTCAGGTGAGTTCCCCAAGACCCAAAACCTTTAATAAACAATGATTCTGCCAGACCATCAAATCATCTAAACCACAAGGAAATAAACCCATGGTTGAACCAAACAATTTTGTCGAAGGATTTCGCCAGGAGGCTGAAGAGCTTTTGCTTGAGATTGAAGCAGCGGTGCTTGACATTGAAGAGAACCCTGAGGAGGATGAAGCGGTAAACCGCCTGTTCAGAGCCATGCATACCATCAAAGGTTCCGGTGCAATGTTTGGTTTTTATGACATTGCAAAGTTTACCCATCATGTTGAAACTGCTCTTGATAAAGTTCGTGAGGGACTGATACCCATAACCCGTGAGCTGATTGATTTGACCCTATCCTCCCGTGATCAGATTAAAATCATGTTGGAAGCCTCCACCGGCGGAGAGCCGGCAGATCCGAAAAAGAATCAGGAAATCATTGATGCCCTAAAAATCCTCATGGGAGAAGATTCGGAACAATCTTTCTCAGGAAATTCTTCCCCAGGAGCTTCTTCCCCAGGACGATCCAAAAAGAAAAAACTCCAGCTTTCAGTAAAACCAGTAAACTCCACGATGACATCATGGGTCAGCTCAAACTGTCTGGTCAACAATGCTTTCAGATCTGTCACTTCAGTGGCGGTAAGGGGAGCATCATGCCTGAT
>JADGBP010000086.1 GCA_015231395.1 Desulfamplus sp.
TTTTAATTTGTTTTTAATTTGTTTGTAGCTGGAATTATTAACGTTGTAAGGAGATTGTTAAATTATGAAAACATTGATTGGCGGAGCTGTTGCTGTTCTTCTTGGCATTATTGGTATTGCGGTGTGGTTTGATGCTTTTTTGCAGATTCTGGCGGGTGCGATTCCCCCTGTGCTGTTGCTTGGCGGTGGTCTGGCTCTCTATCTTGGATTTGATGAGCTTAAAGATTCATGGAAGAAAGATGAAGGCGAAGATGCTCCTACCGGTGATAAAGCCAAAATTGCTGAACTGGAAAAAGAACTTCAGAACCTTAAAAAATAATATTTATGCTGCATAATATTTATGCCGCTTTATTTTTGAAGCATATTTCTTTTTTGGGTTGCATTTTGATTTTTTAAAGTTAAACGCTCATGGCAGAGTTTCTGCCACCCACCGACCATGAAAACCAGACTGTATTTTCACGGTAAATACTAATTTGAAATTAAACAGTTAAAGGATTAGCATCATTGATTGATGCTAATCCTTTTTTTGTTCTTGCAACAGCTATGTTTGAAATTTGAATAGTGCGTTGTCACGATGAACATAACAACGCACTATTTATTAATCTCAATTCAAACAACTTGAGTCATTTGCTGCTCTATTTCACTGCTTGAACGGAAAATAAACAACCCCTCTGTAGCCATTGGCAATGTAAATACCGTCATTTGCCATCACAGTATTGTTTTGCGATGCGTAAAGATCGCTTGAGAATGTGGTAAGTTCTTTTAAAATTCCACCTGAAATATCAACAACCTTAATTTCATTGTTGTTCCAGTATGGATCACATTTGTAGCCGCATATCATCCTGTATGGATAATATCCACCTCTTGAGGTCAGAACAATTCTTCCCATTGAAGCCTTTACAGGAGAAAAACTTCCTTTGACCGTATAAGTATTGACGATCTTAAGAGTTGATTTGTCAATCTTGTGAATATCGGTTTGATCATCCTTCATGGCAACAAGGTAAATGGTCTCTTCATCGCATATTACTTCTGAATATCCATATTCCGTCTGATCAAAAAAGGCTGTTTTGTCAAGCACGCCGCTGTTTTGTCCCAGGTCAACGGCATTGATTCGAGTGCCTTGTGGAATATCTGGATTCTCTGGAGGTGGTGGCATAATAGTTGGCTCAATAGAGTCAATTGGAGGAGCAGCAGGGGCTTCTGCAGAATTAGAGGCATCTGCGGCAAAAATATTTGCATTTGCAGACTCAGACTCAGTATTATTTTTCAGATTACTTGCATAATAGTATGGATAAAAGTATCTGCTGGTTTCAACTGTGATAAGTCGTGTTTCGTTAAAAACCGCACTGGGTGTTCCTGGGATGGATATATCCGGAAGTTGTTTAGGTGCGTTAAAATCTTTACAGTCATAACGCTTCAAGGTTGTGTTTAAAGAATAGGCATTCCAGTTATAGGATATTTCATCTGTTTCGGGGTTCTCGTACTGTGGATAAACATATTGACTTAAGGCAAAGTAGATTTGGTTATTTGAGACTATGGGATTAGATGTACTCCAGCTTGAAAGATCTCCTAATTTGACAATATCGCCCATTTTCATGGTTTTTTGATCAAACAAACGGAAAGCTGACGAGCCCCATGAAAAAATTACCCCAAAACTTTTTTTATCCATCAATAGTTCAGGATAAAGCAACTCTGAATCTACAATATTTCCTGGTGCTGTAAAGTCAAATTGTTCTTCTCCTGTTTGATTGCTCGGTTTGCTGTCATAACGCATAAGATCAGATGTGCCGTTGGTATAAAAATCTCCGCCAAGGGCGAAAATGCTTTGCTCTCCCTGAATTCCGCTATTTCCCTGATTTGAAACACTTCCATTTGTCACATCTTCATTTGTCATATTTTCATAGAGAACTATTTTTTCAGCATTGTAAGCAAGTCTGAGTTCCCCCAGGATAACCGGTTTTTCTCCTGATTTAATATTTATTGTATTAAGAGCAGAATCACCCATGCTCAAAGCAATATCTTTTAGATTATCCTGAGAACCTGAATTGTCTGCCTCAGTACCTCTTTGAACATTGAAGTCCGCTTCAACAAAATCTTTCCATTCAAAAGCGTTCCAGTTGGAATCCACATGAAGTATCTCAAGACCTGAATAGTTTCCATCGGTGTAATAGCTGATGGGAACCATTATGATACCAGATGATGTATTCCAATAAAAACCTCTGTCATCGTCAATACCAACGGAATATGTATAATCTGAAATGCCTGACAGAGGTGTCACCCTGTCAAGGAGCACGGGTTTTAATGGATCTTCAACTGAAAACAGAGCAACGGAAACTCTTCTTTTCCCGTCACTGTCATCATATCCAAGGGCAATCAGCCTGTTTTTATGAAACCGGATATATTCTGACCATCCAGGTACCTCAAGCTCTCCCATGATTTTTGGTGCAGCATGATCTGAAATATCCACAACCCACAGCGGATCTTTCCTCTCGTAAGTGACTATATATGCCCTGTCGTCCGTGAATGTTCCTGCAAACAGATCTTCTCCAGGTGCAATACCATCTACGGAACCCATTTCTTTTAATTCACTCTTTCCTGTCACGTTTTCCGGAATAATATCAAGTTCGCTTCCCTGCATAATCTCAAATATTTTAAGAGAACTTCCCTTTTTGATATCCTGATCTCTATAGATTACAAAAAGGGCATTGTCTGAAATATTGACATGATATTCAGAAGGAACTCTGCCTGGAATTTTAACTTCAGCGATTTTGGCGAGAGGATCACTCTGGTTGAGATCAAATAGATGCAAAACTGTTGTATCCCAGCTTACCCTTGCAATCTGAACAAGGTAATCGCTGTTTAGATAGATATCTGAGTCATAGCCTTCAAGACTTTTTCTGGATATAAGGGTAGGGGAGGTGGGGTTTGAAATATCAATGGCAGCCACTTGAGAGCCTCCGGCTTCACCGCCGGTTACGCTCTCATCAGCTACAATATCCACTTCATAGATATAATACGACGGGGTTGTTCCTGTGATAAAAATGCGGTTCCCTGATTTTCTGGAAGCAATATACTGCATGTTTGCATATGCCTGTTCTGCCACCTTCAGGATATTGTCCCCATCTGTTGGCACACTGAATACTTTGAGCACAACAGAAACATCATCACGTTCGCTCATTTGCTCTAAAAGTATTACATAATTATCAGTAACATAAAGATCAAGAGGGGTGTTTTGCAAATACTCGGAGTGTATAAGTCTTGGGTTATCAGGCTTTGAGATATCTACAACCTGAAACCGACCAGCACTGCCATTGGCATAAAAAAGTTTGTTGCCTGATATTTTATAGATATCAGGTTTTTCCACTTCCGAGGTATCATCTTTTTTGTCAGGATTTTCTGAAGGAGAAGGGGTGACATTTTCACTGTCGTTGATATTTGCCGGATAATATCTGTTATTATCTTGATCCGTTACAAACATGGTCTGTCCTGGAACCCTCTGTCCTGGATCAGTAATAAGAGATGTGACAGCACTGTCAAGCCAGTCTGTAGGATTCATGGGGTCTCCGCCCTGTTTCACCAGCAGCAAAATGAAGAGAAGGTCTTGAATATCGCCGGTCTGCTGATTTTTAAGTGGATTAAAATCTATTGATAAAAGTGCCCCCCATCCTCCGGCTTTAATGCAGTCATAGGCTGAAAATATTGAGATTTGGTTTTTCCAGACCAGCTCACTGAAGTCGCTATTTGTAGTGGTCAGTGAAAAAAGCTTTTCCTTGGAAAATGTTTCAGATTCTAAAGAAGGATATGCCAGAATATATAGATCTGACTTGTCAAAATCTTTTAGAAATCGTCCGGAAAGTGTTCCTGAAAATTTTGCTTTGTCTTTAATCTGTGCTCCCAGCATGATATTTCCGGAGGCATGGCTATTATCTAAAGCATGAATATCATCTAAAGCATAGAGCTTATCAGGAAGAAACAGCATAGAACAAAGCAATAATACCATCAGAATAAAATAGAGTAGCGATTTAAGCCCATTGTGTCTGTCGTACACTGTTTCTGTGCCTGATTTGTAAATGGGTTCCATTTTTATCACCTCATTTTTTTATTAATTATTATTGATGGCCTTGATCATAGTTTGGATCTATCCAGTGAAATATTGGTCGAAACGATGATCAAGACCTTATTGATTATTAGGATATAAATTGAACATAAGCAGCTTAGCCGCAATTATTTTTTGCTTGAAATTTCTACGCTATGAAATAACATGCATAATCATAATCTGTATGGCTATTTATCTGCATGGTTTTTGTTTTTTTATTTGTGGGTATTGGATATTTTAGTGCTTTTGCATAGTTCGTGCCATAGCATTAGTATTTGCTGATAAATGTCAGATGTAAATGTATTTTGGAAAATATGTAAATTTTTTGTGGGAAAAGAGCCAAATTGACAAAACCTCTTTCATACTTAAATTTGTCAAATACAAACATTCGATCATCGTAATGGTTGTAAATTGCGAAAGTTGCGATAATTCAACGTCACCATGAAAATGCTTTTTGATTTTCATAATTAGGGTTAGCCGGATTCGGCTATGACCGCTTATTTAAGGAGAAAACAATGGCTTTTGAGACAAAAGAAGATATTCTTCATAAAATATTGGCAATGAAAAAACCTCATTGTCCTCATTGCAATATTGAAATGACATTATGGGAAGTGCCTGAAATCAATTTCAGCGATGGGCTGGGATGGGGGACACCTTACATGTTTGTGTGCTTTAATGACGAGTGTTCTTCATATAGTAGCGGGTGGGATAATTTAAAAGATAGCATGGAGCATTACGCTTCCTATCGGTGCATCAACTCTCCGGGCAGCAGCAATTTTGAATATATGCCTGTATTCAGTCCGTCAGGTGGCAAGGGGCAGATGTTGGAAGATGATGAACTGTCTATTAGAGAGGCATTTAAGGAGGCGATGAAAGAGGGCTTTTCTCTACTTACTGATTTTTATATTTCAGGAGACTGGGATGAAATCATGAAGATGCTGTTAAATCCTAACCAGCCCCCCAGAGTTCGGCTTAAAGCCGCCCAGATGATGGGAGATATCGGTGGTTCAGATGCTGTGGAGCATATGGTTAATTACAAATTCCCAAGCAAACCACTTCAGGATGCTGTGGATGAATCAGTAAAAAAGCTCCATGAACGGCACTACACACGAGAATGTCCCTACTGTGCGGAGATTATCAAAAAAAGAGCCGCAGTGTGCAAGCATTGCCAGAAGGAGCTTTCAGCTTAAAGTATCTGACCTGTTAAAAATGGAGATGCATCACATTCTCCATCATTCTTTTCCATATTATAGGAGCGGAAAATAATCATTTCCCGCTCCTTTTTTTCTGGCGGAAAGGGGATATAAACAAAAGAGTCAAGAAATTTAAGTGCCTTCTCTTTGTCAGGAACCGCATCAAGCCCTTCCCCATGCATTTTCCCGGAGAGCACCCTTCTTACAAGAGCATCTTTGCCATTGGTTGATACGGAAAAAGGTATCTGAACATCATAAACCAATCTTGCGGCGGCAAGTATCTCCCGTTCGTATGAGCCAAGCGAGCCTGCGATACATCTGACTGCCATTAAAGGTTTTTGATTGCACAATACAATAAGATCGACCGTTGAAAGATATTCCTCTCCCTTAAACATAACCTTGATGGGAACATCAACAAGGACATCTTCTTTTTCATATCCCTTGTTTTCAACAAGGAATTTCTCAAAGAGCTGCCGGCTTCCTTCAGCACCCACATCAGGAATCATTTTGCCTGTTATATAGTCAATTAATGTAAGGTTCATAAATAAGTCTCTGTTTTGTTTAAGGTAACCTATTGAAAATACATGACACGGAGTTCACAGAATATTTACTGAAAAAGAGATTTGCCGGACATATCTTCTGGTTGTTCAATCTCCATCACTTTAAGTATTGTTGGTGCGATATCTCCCAGAATGCCAGTATTAAGCTTGGTATTGCGATATTTCTCACCGGCAATTATAAACTTTACGGGATTAAGGGTATGTGCGGTATGAGGATTGCCATCTTTATCTTTCATCTGCTCGGCATTGCCGTGGTCAGCAGTTATCATGGCAGTGCCACCAGTCTTCCACACAGCCTCCACCACTTGCTTGACACAGATATCGACAGTGGAACACGCCTTGATCGCGGCATCAAGTTTGCCGGTATGACCCACCATATCCATATTGGCAAAATTGAGCACAACCAATCGGAGATTGCCCTCATGTATCCTGTTGCAGGCTGCTTGTGCGACAGCATAGGCACTCATTTCAGGTTTTTCATCATAGGTTCTTACTTCACGGGGTGATGGAATAAGTATCCGCTCTTCCAATGGAAATACCTTTTCATCTCCGCCATTGAAAAAATAGGTCACATGAGCGTATTTTTCTGTTTCAGCTATTCTTAGCTGGGCAAAACCATGATGACTTACAATCTCTCCAAGAATATTATAAAGGTGCTGGGGTTTGAAAATAACAGGAAGTGAAAATGATTCATCGTATTGGGTCATACAGAGGAAACCTGATATTTCAGGGACGTTTTTTCTCTCAAATCCTGCAAATGATTTTTCCGTAAAAGCTCTGATAATCTCCCTTGCCCTGTCTGCCCTGAAATTGAAAAATATAACAGCATCTCCATCTTGAATTGTGCCATCTTTGTCTTGAACTGTGCCATCTTTGTCTTGCACTATGTCATCTTTATTTTGAACTGTACCATCTTTGTCTTGAACTGTGCCATCTTTGTCTTGCACTATGTCATCTTTATTTTGAACTCTACCATCTTTACCTGATAGCAAAACAGGTTTGACAAATTCATCAGTCTGACCAGATTTGTAGGCATCATTGATCGCCTGTATCGCGTCTGTCTTGTGGTCGCCAACACCCTGAGTCTTGTGCTCGCCAATACCCTGAGTGTAGAGTTCATATGCTTTTTCAACCCTGTCCCAGCGTGTATCCCTGTCCATTGCATAAAATCGTCCACAAATGGTCGCGATTGAGCCGGTTCCCTTTTTGTCCAGATATTGAGTAAGTCGGGTCAAATATTGAATGCCACTTTGTGGAGGAGTGTCCCTGCCATCCATTATAGCATGAATAAAAAGATGTTTGATCTGTGCTTCACATGCCATGTCAATAAGGGCAAAAAGATGGTTAATATCGCTGTGAACACCTCCATCGGATAGAAGCCCCATAAGGTGTAATGAGCACTCCTTGCCGCCAATATTTTTGTTTTTTACAGTATTCATCAACTCCACAAGGGAAGGATTTGCAAAAAAGGATTTGTCTTTAATCGCAAGATTGATTCTAACCAGATCCTGATACACCTTTCTTCCTGCACCAATGTTCATGTGCCCAACCTCTGAGTTGCCCATTACACCGTCCGGCAGACCCACAGCATTACCAGAGCAGAGAAGCGTTGTGCATGGATAATTTTTTTCCAGCATATCAAGAAAAGGCATATGTGCCATGGCAACAGCATTGTCTGTAGCGACAGGGTTTACACCCCAGCCATCTAATATAAGCAGTGCGTCAACGCGATTTTTACCAATTTCTTGTGTCATGATTATCAACCTTATTTTGTCATATAGGAATTTCAATCAAACAGTAATTGATTGCAGCAAGGTTGCTGCTTATGTCCTCATATAGGAATTTAAATCCAGCAGAAATGCAGTAGAGACGCATGACCGTGCGTCTCTACTATTTTATAAAGAGGAATCCTTGTCAAATTCTGAAAGATCCAACCTTGGAGCATCTGCCCACAGCCCTTCAATATCGTAAAAATCTCTGGTCTCTTTATTGAAAACATGGATAATAACATCCCCGAAATCAAGCAGAGCCCAGTTTCCTTCCTGAAGTCCCTCAATACCTAAAGGCATGATATTTACTTTTTTCAAATTGATATATACATTTTCGGCAATGGAAGATGCCTGTCTTGAAGATGTCGCAGTTACAACAATTATTGCATCAGTGTAGTAGGTAAGCTTACGTACATCAATTGCAGTTACTCTTTCTGCTTTTCTCGCAAATATTTCATTTATATAAGGGGTCAGATTTTCTTTTAAATCTGTTAGTTCCTTTGTCATCTGTTTGTTTTAATCCTTTTTGTTTAATAAAAACGATGTAGATACGCATAAGCGTGTCTTTGGTTGTGCATGT
>JADGBP010000087.1:0-5004 GCA_015231395.1 Desulfamplus sp.
AACCTTGGCTAATCCGGATATGGTACGCAGGAGTGAGCGTTTTGAAAATGCCCGTATGTTCAGTCGATGGTTTGAGACAGTAAAGGGCGGAAAATATGTTGTTGTCTTTGTAGTTAGTGATTTATTTTTTGTTTTCCTGTAGTTTAAGGCAGTATTCCTGCCTATTCATTATTTTATCGTATAGGAATTTGAATCCCACGATAATTACAGCAATGCTGCTTATGTTCTGGTTTGTTTTTGTAATATTTTCTTTGCCGGAATAAGACCGGTTGCTGCGGCAGAGACAATATTGCCGGCAACCCCTGGACCGTCTCCTGCGACGTACATACCTTTGATGGCAGTTTCAAGATCGCTGTCCGTCTCAATCTGAGTGGCAAAAAACTTGATCTCAGGTGCATAAAGCAGCGTTTCATCATTCGATACTCCCGGAACAACCAGATTAAGAGTCTCAAGACCCTCTATCAGGTTGGATAAAATCCTTTCCGGAAGTGCCATGGCTATGTCCCCGCATACAACATTTGTCATGGTGGGTTCAATATAGCTTTTTTTAATACGATTCCACGTAGAGCGTCTGCCCCGTTTAAGATCCCCAAATCGCTGAAGAATTGGCTTTCCGCCGCCTATAATTGAAGAGAGCCGTCCAATGGATTCCCCATAAGCCTGATTGTCAGTGACAGGCTCAGTAAGAATCACCTTGGACAAAAAGGCAAAGTTGGTATTGGATGATTTTTTTCCTGTGTAAGCATGACCATTGACACATACAAAATCTTTGTAATTTTCAAGAGAAATATATCCACCCTGATTGGTAC
Source organism: Desulfamplus sp. (assembly GCA_015231395.1). Lineage (GTDB taxonomy): Bacteria > Desulfobacterota > Desulfobacteria > Desulfobacterales > Desulfobacteraceae > Desulfamplus. The sequence goes on from JADGBP010000087.1 coordinate 810, forward strand.
AAAATGTTCTGGTGATATCATCATAGGTATTGGTACGGATAAAAAAAGTGGGATCGTAAATAATATTGCAAAGATCATCCATAATATCATTATGAACTTCCACTCTGACTCCTACTTCGATTCCCCGCTGGGATACCTTGATACCATGCTTCTGAACAAGAGCCCCAACCCAGTTAGCACCTATGCGTCCAGGGGCAAGGATAACGTTTTTTGCATTATATTGAGATTTATTGGTAATTACACCTGACACAACTCTTCCATTGCCATCTGTAGCAATCTCTGAGGTAATATCAAGAACCTCTTCTGATGTATGCAAAACCATTCCCTTTGACTCAATATAAGATGCCATGTCAGCAATATATTTGGGAAGATTGTCGCTTCCTAAATGTTTTTGTCTTATCAGGAGCAGATCAATTCCAAAGCGTTTGGCATCTTTGCGAATCTCTTTTGCCTCTTCCATGTTTGTGGGATAGACAGTGCCGTCCATGCCAAAACGGGTAAATATATCTTCTGTCTCATCAATAAGTGCCTGAGCCATGGATAAGGACATGAACTGGGTAAGATCAGTTTTGCCAAGACGAGGGATAAAATTGAGCTTTCCATCTGAATAAAGACCAGCACCTCCCACACCGGCAAGGATATTGCACGGATCGCACTGTACGCACTTCTGAAGATTGTGATTTGGACATTTTCTGGAAAGGGGCTGTTTGCCCTTTTCAATCATCAGCACCTTCAAGTTTGAGTGCTCCACCAAATGATAAGCAGAGAAAAGCCCTGCCGGTCCCCCGCCAACTATAATTACATCAAAGTTCATAAATTACTCCAAGATACCCTTACCCTTTATGAGCAGGGGGCGTTGACATCCTTATAGCCCCATCCTATCCTTTAATGCAGAGGTTGTTGCCTTTTAAATAAAGTTCAAGCCGGTTCATGCCCTCGATAATATTGTCCATGGAGTTGGCATATGAAAAACGAAGATATCCCTGGCCATTAGGACCAAAATCAATCCCCGGGGCAACACCCACATGGGCATTTTCCAGAATATCCATGGACAAAGCGTATGAATCCATAGATATGTGTTTAGCATTTGCAAACACGTAAAAGGCTCCGGTTGGCTCAACAGTGATCCCAAGCCCCATATCTCTAAGGCGTTTGATCATGTATTCACGGCGTTTATTATATACGGTTCTCATCTCTTCAGTCTCTTTTTTCGCATTTTTCAAAGCAGATGCCCCTGCAATTTGAATAACAGAATTGGCAGATATGAAAAAATTCTGCTGAAGTATCTGAAGAGGGCGAATAAAATATTCCGGTGCAATAAGATATCCAAGACGTAATCCTGTCATGGCAAATAGTTTTGAAAACCCGTTAAACACAAACGCGTGGTCTGTTATTTCAAGAATAGAGTGTTCTTTACCGCTGTAAACCAGCCCGTGATAGATCTCATCAGATATAATTGCAATGTCATGAGCCTGGGCAAGGGCAGTTATCTCTTCCATTCTCTGTTTTGACATTACATTGCCGGTGGGGTTTGAAGGTGAGTTGATTAAAATAGCTCTTGTTTTAGGAGTGATTTTTTCGGCGATAGCCTCTGGTGTATAAAGAAAGCCCTCTGCTTCATGCACTGGAACCCTAACCGGAATCCCTTGTGCGAATTTTATGAAATTAGGGTAACAGGCATAATGAGGATCGGAAATGATTATCTCATCTCCTGGATTTACCATAGCAGAAAAAAGTAGAAACATGGCTGGCGACGTCCCCGATGTAACAATAATCCGACCAGGAACAATTTCTACTCCATAAGTCTCTTTGTAATATTCACAAATAGCTCTTCTGAGTCTGATATCCCCGAGGCTGTGGGTATAACCGGTTTCATTGCAAGTAAATGCTTGGACAGCCGCTGTTTTGACACACTCGGGTGTTTTGCAGTCCGGTTCGCCAATTTCAAGATGAACAACATTGATGCCTTTAACTTCCATCTCATGGATTTTCTCCATGATCTCCATTACAATAAAAGGGGTAATCTCTTTGGTTCTATCTGCTGCTGTTATTTGTTTCTCTGCTGCTGTTATTGGTTTCATGGTTATCACCGTGTTCTGAATGATTTGAATTTTGAATTTGAATTTTGGAATTTTGATTTAGTGTCTTTGGGCATGTTTTTTTATAACTGGTTGATTTAAATAACTTGTTGATTTAACAATCAATAAACCGGTTATATCTATACTGTTTATCTATTTTTTTAGTGACTGTCCTATAATTACACAAAGGACACCAATAATTAATAAAAGTATCCACAAAGGCAATTCAAAAACAACATAGTCAAATCCGTTCTGCATGGCGACCATGGGCATTTTGCTTGAAATTGCAACCCACATATCATAACCAAAATCTCCGAGAATCATATCTGACCAGTCAGGTCTTTCCATTAAACCTGCAAGCCTTTCAAATAGAAATACACAACAACTTCCCGCGAGCATTATAAGTCCGCTTATAGTAAAGTTATTCATATCCATAATTTACTTGTCTCCATCTATAGTTTTTAAAAATAGGCAGCTTCGCCCCAATTATTGCAGGATTGAAATTCCTGAATAAGAACATAAACAGCTTTGCTGCAATTATCGTTAAATTAAAATTCCTATATAATTCCTTTTGCTTTAAGCATAGGCACAGGATCCACAAGGTGTCTTGCAAACCATGCTTTATAATCCTGAATCCCCATAGCTAAACTTAAAATTTCCGAAAAATGAAGAGTCGGAACAGGATTTTTAATTGAACATCTGATTTCCATATTCATATGACACATGGCACATGCTGTAACAATACAGTCTGCTCCTGAATCAATAGCCTGCTGCATTATCTGATTAACCACCGGCGTTACAATATCAGGACGTGCGGCTGAAAGAAATGTGCCGCAACATCTTGCTCCATAAGCCCATCTAAGGCTTTGTGCTCCTAAAGAAGAGAGGATTTTTTCAATAATACCATGATAATTAGGTTTTCTGTTCATCTCCGGAGGACGTGCCAGCATGCATCCGTAATAAGGGACAAAACGGAGTTTTTCCAGTCTCTGCTGACGACCATCAATGAAATTCAATAAATCTATATTTGCCAGCATTTCAAAAAAATGGATGATTTTAAGATTTTTATTAAATGGCTTGCCCCACATATTTTCATACTCAATTTGGGCAGCAGGGTCATGCATAAGGTGAAGATGAGTATGTTGCAAACGCAGCAAGCAACTTGGACATGCGGCTACAAGCGGGCGATCATCAGGAGCAAGCGAAAGATTTCTGGACGCAAGTCCAAAAGCTGTATTTTCATTGATACTGTGAGCAGATGACGATCCACAGCAGTTCCAGTCTGTTAGTTCAACAAGATCATAGCCGATTCGTCTGCAAAATTTAATAAGGGAGATATTGTTCTCTTTTGCAGAAGTTGCCAAAGAACATCCTGGAAAATATGACATTTTAATTAGGTTTGTTTTCATAAGAATGGTGCAGGAACCCCCTATCCTATCTTGTTTAAAGGAACCCCCTGTTAAAGGAAACCCCCTACCCTCTTTATTTATTATGTTTATGGGTAAATGGCGTTGACGTTCACACGTTAAAAGTTGAACATTGACATGCGTTAACAGTTAAAAATCATCTGGTTTGAATATTTTTTTAATAGCTTTAATGTCATCAATTTTGGACGGCATTAAATCAAGTTTCCGTTTTGCCATCATTTTAATGCCCACATCCATATCGGAAAACCAATCCCTTGTTCTAACTTTATAACGAAGCATAATCTCAATCTTATGTGTTCTTCCGTATCTCTCAATTGAATTGAGCACTTCTTTATGGAATCCTAAAATTCCGGGCTGAGCAATCGCGACCTTTCTTTCAAGTGCTATCTGGCGAAGAGCATCCATTATCGCGGACATGTCAATTGACATGGGGCATACTGTTGAACAGGTATTGCATCCAACGCAGATCCATATGGTCGAAGATTCAAGAGCCTGTTTATAATATCCTAATTGCAACAGTCGGATAATTCCATGAGGTGCGTAATCCATTGCATGAAAAAAAGGGCAACCGCCGGCACAGCATCTACAATGATAGCAGTTGTTGTAATTGACACGAGAACGTTTTATCACTTCAGAAGCAATATTTCCGAGGTTCCCTGATTTTATCTTTTCAGAAGCAATATTCGCAGG
>JADGBP010000087.1:5104-8136 GCA_015231395.1 Desulfamplus sp.
GAACCTGATTTTGTCTTTTCAGAAGCAACATTGGCAGGGGAACCTGAATTTCTCTCTTCGTGATTGTTCATATTTTGGCATCCTTCATACCGCATCCATTTTTAAGAGTCTGAATGTGAATTTTGAAACAGTCTCAAACATAAGCAGTTTCGCTGCAATTATTACAGGATTTAAATTCCTGAATAATCAAATAAACCCCAGATCAATTGCTTTGATAACCTGTTTCGCCTCTTTGAAACTGCCATCTATTTCTACGGCTTTATGAAACAGCTCTCTTGCCTTGTCTGTATTTTTCATATCCAGATAGATTCTTCCCATGTTGTAGTAGATATTGGGTTCATCAGGGTGAATCTTAAGTGCCTTGCTGTAGTGAGTCAAAGCAGTCGTGTGGTCTCCTCTTTTGCGGTAGATGACTCCAAGCGAGTTGAACACATTTAGAGAATCCGAACCCAATGAAAGTATTTCATTCAAAATTCCTTCCGCATAGTCGTCATTATCCCTTTCAAGATGTATCTGGGCTGCATGATTCATGCATTCATCTGCCTTGTCGTGCTCTCCCATAGCCCTGTATGCCCGTCCCATCTCCTCATAGGCTTTAGCAAAAAGCCGGTCAAGCTGGGTAGCTTTTCTGAATGCTACAATTGCTTCTGAATGTTTTCCCTGAATACTTTTGATATAACCTATATTATAATAATATTCAGGATTTTCCTTCTGATTGACCATGGACTGGAATTCATTGATGGCATCACCATATTTTCCTTCATTAATTAATGATGAAGCTTTATCAATCTTTTTTTCAGCATCACCGATCACCACTTCTTTGGGTTTGCCAAGAGTTGTTATTATTTTTTCATGAAGGGTTTTCAATGTGCATGGCATTACAAGAAGACCGGTAACACCCGCATGACCTGCCTTAAGCACTTTAAGTGTAGTGAATGCCGGATCTGTAAGAAAAAAGGGAATGTCAGAATAGCTCTGCTTTTTCCTCGCCATTCTTAAAAAACTAAGCCCATTGATATTTTCTGATTCATATGCACATATGACACATGAGACATCTTTTTTCCCTGTGACCATCACAGCCTTTTCATCTGTCTGCACAGAAATGGTATTTGAAAATCCCAGTTTCTGAACACCCTTGGTCAATCCGGTCAAAGTCCTTGGATCCTCATTGACAATAAGAATATGGGATTGTGATGTTATTTTAGATTCATATTGTGACATTGAATTTGACTCAGGTGGTGACATGGAATTTGATTCAGATGGTATCAAGATATGGTCTCCTTCGGATGTTATTCATATCTGAGTTTTTTTTGAGTACTTTGGTGTCCTCAACAATGGTTTTAATTCTTTGAATCAGTTTTGGGATAGGTTTTGATGCCATTTGAAAAATGGTGTAATGAGATTGTTTTTCATGGTATTCAAGAATTTTCATTGCTGTGTGATAGCATCTTTTTTCCAGATTATCAATCTGTTCCAGATTCATAACCTCAAAGAAAATTTCTCCCCATGAATTTCTGACAAGAAATTCAGCGTGCTCAGGTTTATGAAGCTTGTCTGTATCACTTTGTTCGATTGATTTGTGCGTTAGCTCTGTTCCGGAGTCACCTGTATTGGAAGAGACTGTTGCTGAGTCACCTGTATTGGAAGAGACTGTTGTGTCATTGGCGGTAAACAGTAAAACCACAATTTTTTCCCAAAATGGTTCTGACAAAAAAGGTTCGTCAGATAGAGGCATCCATGGTTGCAGTGCAAGATATATATCATCGCAATCCGCCTCTTTATTCATGCTTTTGTATAATTTGAATGGAGATCTTGTTTTCAGGTTAGTCGTTCCTCTTATGTAGAGATGGTTGGACATACTCCAGCCAACTGTTTTTAAAAAATATTCTGTAGAATAAAGAAGGCTGTAATTTTTATCTTTTGCACCTTTTTGTTCCTGACCACTTTGAGCCAGATTACTTAGAGATGGGCTATTTTGAACTTGAGAGAACAAAAGCCATTCAAATGACTTGATATTTTCATCTTTTTTCTTTGCAATAATAGTCATTTGACTGTGAGGCTTTAATCCAAGATATGTGGAGCAGTGCGGGAGCACACCTTTTTTTTTATGGATTATTTTATTGACTTTGTTTTTAAGAATTTTTAAATCCATCTCTTTTTTACTGCTGACTGGAATTGGGTATGAATTGTCGCTGTCTTGATCAAGAGATCTTTTGTAAAGTACGGATAAACGTTCGATCATTGTATGGTCAAACAAAGTCTTTTCCGATTCAGGCCATATTTGATACTCAAGAAGTTTTTTTAACCTTGTGCTGCTCAACTGCCATTGCCTGACATAGCGATCAAGAATTTTTCGTTTTGGAGAATCTTTGGCAGGGAGAGCTACTAAAGGAAATCCGCATAATCTGAAAAAGATAGCAGCTTTAACTTGGGACAGAGCCCTCGGATCTCCAATCTCTGTATAAAATTCAAGAATTCTTTCAAAGGCAATAATATATGGGTCTGCCGCATAATCATCAATTATTGACTGACCAAAACGCTGTTTTACCTTGTCACAAAGAAGGACAGGAAGCGAGGTTTTACTTTTCTCGCTTCTTTGGTAACTTGCTGTCATGGATGCCTTGATAACAGATTTTACAGGATCATAAGGTGCTTTGCATATTTGCCAGAGAAGTCCCCGTTGAATCTCTTCAACCGGCATGGTGTCAAAGGTTCCAAGATCAATAAAACCGCCATATTCAAGAGCCTTTTTTTTCCATATGCTCAGTTGCTCAGGTTCAAGTCCTGACGGTTGAACAGCCCATAAAGGGATTTTGCCAGCAACCATTATAAAGGTTCTGTAGAATTCTTCTTTCAAAAGTAACTCAGGTACTGCGATTGAATCGTTATCATCATCATCTGGATTATCAAAAATATTTTTATGTTTCATAAGAATGGTGCAGGAAACCGCTATCCCTTCAGGGTAGCGGAGGAATGCACCCCTCCTTTTAGTTTGTTGTTAAAGAAAAGTTTTGCATGGGAAGAATCTCTCC
>JADGBP010000088.1 GCA_015231395.1 Desulfamplus sp.
CTTGATAAGGTTCAATCAATTCAATTAGAATTTAAATACGATGGTATAAGAGATAAGAAAAGTTTGGATTCAGCAGCCAAGAATATAGGACGAGCTATTAAAGAAGTTACAGAGGAGGAGTTTATGGAAGGTTGAAAACGGTAGGGTTGTAAAACCTGTTACAAGGCTTACAAGGGGTGTAACGGTGGTGGTTACACACAATACTTATTTATTATGAGTTATTGCTCATAATAAGCCGCCATGTTCACAAAATAGATTTGCAAAAAAAGATAAATTGTCATATTTATAAAAAAGCCATACCCAATCATTAACCTTAACTTTGAAACCAACCAAAAAGACAATTAATCATGTTTGAACAGACCTTTAAAAATATAGACGACATACTCCATAAGGACGCTGGCTGTGGAAGTGAACTGGATTATGTAGAGCAGACTTCATGGATACTGTTCCTGAAATATTTAGATGATTTGGAGCAAGACAAAGCTACTGCTGCCGAGCTTACTGGAAAATCATACACAAATATCATTGCAACTGAATATCAATGGACTACATGGGCTACACCAAAGGATAGTCAGGGTAAATTAGATAACCATAAAGCCCTGACAGGTGATGACCTTGCTGACTTTGTAAACATTCAACTCTTCCCCTACCTCAAGAAATTTAAAACAAGTGCTGAAAGTGCTGACACCATTGAATATAAAATAGGTGAGATATTCAGTGAGTTGAAGAACCGCATACAGAGTGGTTACAACTTACGTGAAGTCATAAACCTTATTGATGAGCTGCGTTTCAGAACCCATGCTGAAAAACATGAGATGAGCCATCTTTATGAGGGTAAGATTAAAAACATGGGCAATGCTGGGCGTAATGGCGGTGAATACTACACTCCCAGACCCTTGATTAAAACCATTGTGAAGGTAGTAGCTCCAGAACTTGGCAATACAGTTTATGATGGTGCTGCTGGTAGTGCGGGCTTCTTGGTTGAGGCTTTTGACTATCTGAAATCAACAAAAAAACTTACTACCACTGATGTAACCACATTACAGAAAAACACTTTTTACGGTAAAGAGAAAAAGTCATTGGCTTACATCATTGGCACAATGAACATGATTCTGCATGGAGTTGAAGCTCCCAACATTGTGCATACAAACACACTTGCTGAAAACATTAGCGACATACAAGAGAAAGACCGTTACGACATTGTTCTTGCAAATCCCCCCTTTGGTGGCAAGGAGAGAGCAGAGGTGCAACAGAACTTCCCCATAAAAACAGGGGAAACAGCATCTCTATTTTTGCAGCACTTTATCAAAATACTTAAAGCTGGCGGTAAAGCGGGTGTTGTCATAAAAAATACATTCTTAAGCAATACCGATAATGCATCTATAAGTCTGAGGAAACTCCTGCTGGAGAACTGCAACCTTCATACAGTGCTTGATTTACCTGGAGGCACGTTTACAGGTGCAGGTGTTAAAACTGTGGTGTTGTTCTTTGAGAAAGGCTTACAAACCAGCAAAGTGTGGTTCTATCAACTGAACTTAGACCGTAATCTTGGCAAGACCAACCCATTAAATGAGAATGATTTGGCTGAGTTTGTTGAACTGCAAAAGACAAAGGCTGACAGTGAAAACTCATGGACTGTTAATATAAAAGATGTTGACCAGACAACGTTTGACCTATCTGCAAAGAACCCCAACAAAAAAGAGGAGGCTGCCCTACGTCAACCCCAAGAGATTGTTGAGGAGATGAAAGCCTTGGACAAAGAGAGTGCTGATATTTTGGAATCTATTTTGGAGTTGATATGAGTTTAACTAAACATATTAAGCCTCTTAAAGATTTATGTAATAACTTTAAGGCAGATATTGTAGATGGACCCTTTGGCTCAAATATGAAAAGGTCTGATTATACTAATGAAGGGATACCTGTTTTAAAGATACAGAATGTAAAACCATTTAAACTTGAAATAAAAAAAATGGATTTTGTTACATTGTCTAAATATGAAGAGTTAAAAAGACATTCATATAAAACGGGTGATATTGTAATGACCAAGCTCGGTGACCCTTTAGGTGCATCAGCTATTGTAGAAGATATTGATGAAGGTTTAATTGTCGCTGATTTAGTCAGAATTAGAGCACAAAAAATTAATACTGCATACCTCTGCTATCACCTTAATTCGCCTAATACTACCGATTTTATTAATTCCCAACAAAAAGGAGCTACTCGTCCAAGAGTTCAAATATCTGTTGTTAGAGACTTACCAATTTATCCCCCCCCACTCCCAGAACAACAACGCATAGTAGCCATATTAGACGAAGCATTCGCAGCCATAGCAAAGGTAAAAGCCAATGCTGAACAGAACCTTAAAAACTCAAAGGCAATTTTTGAGAGTTATTTGCAATCGGTGTTTGAGAATAAAGGTGATGGGTGGGAAGAGAAGAGGTTGGGGGAGGTTTGTATTGTTGAGCGTGGTAGTTCTCCAAGACCAATTAATCAATATCAAACTGATAGTTCTGATGGTGTAAATTGGATAAAGATAGGTGATACAAAGGACGTTGACAAATATATTTATTATACAAAAGAAAAAATTACAAAAGAAGGGGCAAAAAAATCACGTTATGTAAAAGAAGGAGATTTTATACTCTCAAACTCAATGTCTTTTGGAAAACCATACATAATGAAAACTGATGGGTATATTCATGATGGTTGGTTTGTATTGAGATTACCTGAACATATTGATAGTGAGTTTTTTTGGTATTTACTCGCATCTCCATTTACAATGAAACAATTCAATCTATTGGCAGCTGGTGCAATTGTGAAAAATATAAGTGGTGATTTAGTTAAAAAAACAATATTACCAATTCCCCCACTCCAAGAACAACAAGCCATAGTCCAGAAACTTGATGCCCTGTCAGCAGAAACTAAACAACTTGAAGCCAACTACCAGCAAAACATCAATAATTTAGAAGAATTGAAAAAATCACTCCTCCAAAAAGCGTTTAATGGTGAATTAAGCACAGACATGGTTAAGAATTTATGAAGAAAAAAGTTTATATTGAAACAACTGTTATAAGCTATCTTGCTGCAAGGCTAAGCAAAAACACTATTGTTGCTGGGAGGCAGGTTTTAACGCAGGAATGGTGGGACGAATACAGACATTCATTTGATTTGGTAGTTTCTGAATTAGTTTTTCAAGAAGCTGAAGTAGGAGACCCAGAAGTTGCACAGAGAAGAATCAATTATATAAAAGACATTGCTTCTATTGAAATATCAGATGAAGCGGTTGTATTAGCGGAGATACTTGTAAATAGAGGAGTTATACCAGATAAATACGCTGAGGACGCACTACATATAGCTGTCTGTGCTGTTAATGGTATTGACTTTCTTGTAACATGGAACTGTAAGCATATTGCCAATGCAGTTCTACGGCATAAAATTGAAAATATTGTTGAGAGTCAAAATTATCAATGTCCTATTATTTGCACACCAGCAGAACTTATGGAGGATAATTATGTTTGAAGACCCTATTGTTGATGAAGTAAGGGCAGCTCGCATGAAACATGCTGCAAAATTTAATTTTGACTTAAAAAAGATAGCTCAGGATTTAAAGGAAAAACAATCTAAAAGAAAAACAGTATCTTATTCGCCCAAGAAGCCATTACAAGGTAAGCCGTTCAAATATGTTGACCCGTTTGGTAGTGTAGCAGAAGATGATTGGGAAGTATTAAAATGAACAACATACTTAGTGATAATTTAGATAAAATAAAAGAGTTGTGCAATGCCCATAACGTAAAGTCTCTATTCGCATTTGGATCAGTTTGTAATGGTAAGTTAAGGGATAACAGCGATATTGATTTATTGATTTCATTTAAACAGATGGATTATCCAGACTATGCGGATAACTATTTTACCATAGCAGAGAAACTTGAGAAGCTATTACAAAGACCTGTTGATTTGGTTACAGAGGCATCGCTTGGGAATCCCTATTTTATTGAATCAGTAAATAAAAGCAGGGTTCTTATTTATGGATGACAAAATATACAAATATCTGCTTGATATTAAAGAGTCTATTGAATCTATAGAAGAGTATCTTGGCGATGAGAGAGATTTCAACCTGTATCTAAAAAATAAGATGTTAAGACGTGCTGTAGAAAGAGAATTTGAAATTATTGGAGAGGCTATGAACAGAATAGACAGTCTGTCTCCTGATATTAGTATTTCAAGCAAAAAGCAGATAATCAGCATGAGAAACAGGGTAATACATGGATATGATAAAGTTGATAATGGTATAGTTTGGGGGACTATAGTGCGTTATTTACCTGTTCTTAAAAATGAGATTAACGATCGATTAAAAACGTAGGTTAAGTCAATCTTTGAAAGAACCGCCTGGAGATGTTGCAGCATGAACGAATCAGAGACAAGAGCGGAACTAATAGACCCACATCTTAAGGCTTGTGGCTGGGGAGTTGTAGAAGGTTCAAAAATACTTCGTGAATACAACATTACTGCTGGTGCAATAAAAAAAGGTGGTATCAGAGGTCAAAAGCTCACTGCTGACTATGTGCTTGTTTATAAAGGGCTTAAACTCGCTGTAGTTGAAGCCAAAAGTGATGAACTTGAAGTTGGTGAGGGTGTTGCACAAGCTAAACTTTATGCAGAGAAACTTCATTTAGATACAACTTACTCCACAAACGGTAAAGAGATATACTCTATCTGCATGAAAACAGGTTCAGAAGGTTTGGTTACTACCTACCTCAGCCCTGATGAACTATGGAACAAGACCTTTGCAAAACAAAATGAGTGGAGAGATAAATTCAATGATGTTCCGTTTGAGGATAAAGGCGGTACATGGCAGCCTCGCTATTATCAGGAGTTAGCAGTTAAAAACGCTTTGGAAGCCCTTGCAAATAACAAAAACCGCATTCTATTAACACTTGCCACAGGTACAGGTAAGACAGCTATAGCCTTTCAGATTACATGGAAACTGTATCAGACACGGTGGAACTTAAAATGGGATGGAAGCCGAAGACCAAGAATTTTATTTCTTGCAGACAGAAACATTTTAGCAGATCAGGGGTTCAACTCTTTCTCATCTTTTCCAGATGATGCTCTGGTAAGAATCAGTCCAAAAGAAATAAGTAAAAAGGGAAGAGTCCCAACCAACGGCAGTATTTTCTTTACCATCTTTCAAACCTTTACGAGTGGCACAGACAATGAGGGTAAGCCAGCCCCTTACTTTGGAGAGTATCAGCCAGATTACTTTGACTTTATAATAATAGACGAGTGTCACAGAGGTGGTTCTAATGATGAAGGTAACTGGAGAGGTATTTTAGAATATTTCTCACCAGCCGTTCAGTTGGGATTAACAGCCACACCCAAACGCAAAGATAATGTTGATACCTATAAATACTTTGGTGAACCGGTTTATGTCTATTCACTAAAGGAGGGTATCAATGACGGATTCCTTACTCCCTTTAAAGTCAAACGTATAAAAACCACAATTGATGATTACATATACACAAGTGATGACCAAGTAATTGAAGGTGAGATAGAGCAGGGGAAGCTATACACAGAACCTGACTTTAATAAAATTATTGAGATAAAAGAGAGAGAAGCCGAGCGTGTTAATATTTTTCTTAATGATGCCAACCAGAATGAGAAGGCTATTATATTTTGTGCTTCACAGCCCCATGCAGCAATAGTGCGTGATTTGGTCAATCAATACAAGAAAGGGAAAGCCCCCAACTACTGTGTGAGAGTAACAGCCAATGATGGAGCAATAGGGGAACAGTTTTTAAGAGAGTTTCAAGATAATGAAAAGACTATCCCTACCATACTTACTACCTCCCAGAAGCTCTCAACTGGTGTAGATGCAAGGAACATCCGCAATATTGTATTAATGAGACCCGTAAACTCAATGATAGAGTTCAAGCAGATTGTAGGAAGAGGCACACGGTTATTTGATGGTAAAGACTTTTTCACTATTTATGATTTTGTAGATGCCTATCATCACTTTGCAGACCCTGAATGGGACGGAGAAGCCTTACCTTGTGATGTTTGTGGTAAAATCGTTTGTGAGTGCGAGGTATCCACTCCAGAACCACCCTGCCCAACTTGTAAAGAGTGCGGGCAAACTCCCTGTATCTGCGAACAAGAGCCAGAAGAACCTTGTGAAGTTTGTGGTAAGAGACCTTGTGTGTGCAATAAAAAAAAGAAGATTAAGGTAAAACTTCGTGATGGAAAGGAACTGGAAATACAGCACATGATGTCAACCTCCTTCTGGAGTGCTGACGGGAAACCTATCTCACCGGAGGAATTTTTAAATAATCTATTCGGGGAACTGCCAAAACTCTTTAAAAGTGAGGAAGAGCTTCGGACAATATGGAGTAATCCACTTACAAGACGCACCTTACTTCAAAAGTTAGCTGATGCAGGTTTTGGTAAAGATGAGCTTGTTACACTACAAAAATTAATTAATGCTGAAAAAAGTGATCTGTTTGATGTGCTGGAATATGTTTTAAATAGCGATATTAAACCTATAACCAGAGAAGAGAGAGTAACATCAGCCCAGTCAACTATAGTTGCACTGCTTAACCATCAACAAAGGGAGTTCATTGATTTTGTTTTAAGCAAGTATATTGAGTCTGGTGTTGAAGAGCTTGACCAAGAAAAACTACCAATTTTACTTACTAACAAATACCATTCATTAGAAGATGCTAAAGATGCGTTGGGTGAAGTTAAAAATATCAGCTCACTCTTTATAGAGTTCCAGAAGTATCTTTATGAGTTAAAAGCTGCATAATAATAATTTCCTCACCGTAACTCTTACTCTTTTAAACCCTTATGTATCAAAAACGACCTCGTAGAATACTTCAGGATGCATTTAAAGGCACTACCCTATACATGAGTATCCCCCAAAAACATCCCTCTCAGAAATGGCTAATTTCAAGCCATGTAATGATTTCAGATAGTTGAAATGTATAAAGATTACTTTGTAACGATAATTTTATGAAATTATGAAATGGAGGCTGTGGGCAGAGATTAAGAAATATTTAATGCGGGATTGAATCTGATTTGACAATAGGTAATAAATTTTATATGGTCGTTTACCTTCTGCAATAAGGCAGAAGCACGAAGAGCATCCGCCCTGAGAAGTAGATGCTCTACGTATAACCTATACCAGCGTGAGGCTGGGTACTACACCAAAAATGATTTTGTAAAGGTAAATATAACCAATAACCAAAGCATTGTAAAGAAAGATTTTACAGCTTTTTTATCTTTATCATCTTTTTAGTGTTAAATCCCATCCAGCACGCTCTTAACTCAAGGAGCGATCATGCCTCAACCTATTACCACCCCAATCAATATTTCCAATATTCCCAGAAAAACTAAAATTGCTATTATTCGCGAAGAGTATATCTCCATTACCGGTAGGTATGAACAGGCTCTCATCCTTAATCAATTCATATATTGGACTGAAAGGGTCTATGACTTTGATAAATTTATTATTGAAGAGAATGCCCGAAAAGACAATCATGGTTTGCAGGAAGAGATGCAGGAGCTGACTCACGGATGGATTTACAAAACTGCCGCACAGTTGGCAGATGAACTTATGACCGGATGGTCAGTAAGCACTACCAGAATCCATTTAAAAAAACTCATAGAAACCGGATTCATTGAGGAGAGGGTAAACCCTAAATATAAATGGAATCAGACCAGACAGTACAGAGTTAATCTCAATGCTGTTGAAGATGCACTGCTTGTACAAGGTTATTCAATACCAAACTTCACTGTTACAAAAGCCGCAATTTCTAAAATCGAAAATCAAAAACTGAAAATCAAACTTGAAAATTTGGAAATCAAAAATGTTAATATAACAGAGACTAATTCAGAGATTAAAAATAACGACGACAAGCCTGTAACAAAAAGCACTTGTTTGACATCAACAACATCTCCGTCGTCGTCAGCTCTGGCTCCAGTCCTTGTTTCACTTGAAGCAGCAGGCAGCATCTACGCCTGGATTATCAATGACAGTGCCATAAACATCGATGGCAGACTTAGCGTTCGCTTGTTATCCCAGGATGGCTTAAGCACCTTAAAAGAATTACAGAAGACCGTATCAGTCGCTC
>JADGBP010000089.1 GCA_015231395.1 Desulfamplus sp.
GTGGGGTTATTGAAGTCATGACTTTATTGAAGATTTAAGCTTATTAAAGTTGTGAGGTCAAAAAAAAATCACCCGGTATTAATACCAGGTGATTTTTTTTGACTTAAAAGTATCAGATATTTTCTAATTTGTCTCCCATCTTCATTTTCCGGTGTTCAAAAAACGGGATTTAACTTCATCCGGTATTTATCCGGAATAACTCTTAATCTAACAAACACATTTCACATCTATCATACAATTTTCTAATTTCTGTTATTACTATTTAGAATATTGTATAAATCATCTGAAAATAGAGCTGGCTGTTAATTTCATCGTCCGGATTATCTCCCTGATCCTTATGGGTAAATTTAAGACCCGCTTTGGCATCAATGGTATTGGATAGATAAAAACGGAGACCAGTATCAATCATATTCAGATAAGTATCATCAGCGTCAGAATCTGATTCCCATATAACATCAAGTGTCCAGATGTTTTCCCAATCGATTTTGTCACTCATTTCATAGTTAAGAGCAAGCCCATTGGAGATTTTGTGAGCAGCATCACCAAACTCACCATCCACAAGAATTGTGGAATAGGTAACCCGATCAATCAACTGCCATTTCAAGCCATAGGGTTTTGCATACTCATAATAGATTCCCATGCCAGGATCGTCATCTGCTCCTGAATAGTCGGAAATCAGATAATCCAACTGGATGCCTGCTTCCCAGCCATGTTTACGCTGTAATACCCGCTCATCTGTAAGAATATCCTGAATTCTGATTATTCCAAGTGCACCAAGGCTCTCATTTCTTAATATACCAGCCTCTTTCAAAACCACTTCCATATCTTCATACCAGTATTTTTCATACTCTCTGTTGCTGTAGCGGCTTTTATATTCAGACTCTTTGGCAATTACATCAGCGAGTTTAAGATAAACCTCATCTGTCACATCGCCTGAAATAAGACCATATTTAGTAAGATCTTCAATGCAGCGTATTGCTTCCATCAGAGGCGTTGCATTGGTAATTCTGCCATAACCCAGACCAGCATAGATTTTAGCATATGGATCATTGTCTTTGGAACCTTCAAGATCCCGAATACCGAGATCTAATCCGCCATACACAAAAGGACCTGTGTAGTCACCAAGGTATTTTTTAACGGTAGTATCACCATCAATAATGATATTTTTTCGAGAGTCATCGTTTTCATTACCGCCTCTGCTGAAATCTGTCACTCCGTTGAGTGACACATCCCACTTAAGTGGCAGAGTGCTGTATTCCATCTCATACATCGCACTAATCATGCCATTGTAGCTGACCTGATCCTGGTTTCCGTCATTCATATTAAAACTTACACCCAATTCTGCATCCTGATATTGATAGTTTGGATCAAGATAGTCTGTAAGCTCAATTGCAAGTGCTGAAACCGGCAACATTGTTACAAGACCAAACAACAGAATGTTCAATTTGGTTTTCAATTTAGTTTTCATTTTTTCCTTTCCCCTTTTTCCTTTTTCCTTGTAGTATTAAATTTGTAGAACACCGGAATTGTGACTACAATTCTAAAATACCGTACTGATATTGAGCTTGACTCACGTTACAGTATGGTATCTAAAATTGCCTTTTTATAGCCAATTAAATATAACAAAGTCAAGCAAATAACGTTTTTTATAACAGCAGTCACCATTTTATAAAATTAACCACCAGACTTTAAAAGTTAATCACTGGGCAGGAAATCTATGAGGCAAATAAAAATGATTAAAAAAAGAACATCATCCAATCCACTCATTTATTTAAGTAATTTCCAGATACTTATTTCGCTTATTTTCGTTACAGCAATCATTATTACAGCCATTGTTAGCCTGAAAACCAATCCTGCATTTGCAAATGATAACAACATATTACCCCAAAGTGTAAGTGAAACAAAAAAAATTTTGGAGCAGACCGCATTAATTGAAAAAACTCTGGAAATGGAAACCAAGGAAATTATAGCCCTGTCTGAATACCTTGAAGATATTAAAAGCAAAAAGACAGAGTTTGATTCAACCGTCAATGTATATAAAATGGAGTTGACTACATTTGGAAGTCAGTTGCATCTTCCAGATGTGGAGATCAAAATTATTGAAAAAGCTTACATGAGCTCTCAAACGGCTATTAACAGGATTACTCAGGACATCTCAACTCTCAGAGAAAAGAGCGAACAGCTAAAACAGACTCAACAGTCATCCTATGACCAGAAGGCGAGTAATGATAAGTTCCTTATGGAACTTAAAGGTAATGTCAACCACATGGCAATAATTGAGCAAAGTGCATCTTCAGCTCAGACAAGCAATAGCAACCAGTCTTCAAATTCAGGCAAACAATCTGCCGTCAACCAGATTACTCAACAAAAACAGAATTCTAATCCAAAAACAACAAAAAGCCTTTCACCTGACCAACAGCCTGCTTTGGGAAAAAATGCAGATACTAAACAGATGACTGCTCAGGAACAAAAAACAGCCGAAGAGCAGAAAATATCACAAGAACAAAAAACGGCTGAAATGCAGAAAGCAGAAGAAGAGTTAAAAGCGGCTGAAACGCAGAAAGCAGAAGAAGAGTTGAAAGCGGCTGAAAAGCAAAAAGCAGAGGAGGAACAGAAAGCAGCCGAAAAGCAAAAAGCAGAGGAGGAACAGAAAATAGCTGTTGCTCAGTTGCATAATCGATTGAAATATCTGCAAACCGCCCTTACAAAAAAAATACTTCTTATGCAGTCAATCTATGCAATTATAAATGAGAGATTACCCCTTCTTGAAGATATACAAAAAAAATATAAAACTCTTGTAACCGACCTTGAACTTCGTATCCGTGATGCAAAAAAAGCTGAGCTACTTACCAGAAAAACAAACCCTCTTACTCAGAATACATGGAAAAGCGTAGGAGATGATATAAGGGAGTTTGCTGCCATTGCTGCATCAATCCTTGACAAAGAAGACTGGATAAACAGTTTCAGTTTTCTCTGGCTATCCGGCTTGCATAAACTGCTTTCATTTATTTTTGTTTTGCTCATCCTCTCTATTATTGCCATACGATTGAAAATATTTATAAAAAAGATGTGTGAATCATCATCTCATATTGAAAAACGATATTGGAGCAAAATAGTTCTGGAGATTTTCGGAAAAAACCTGCTGCTTTCGGCGATAACTGCTTTTTTCTACCTTTGCATCAAATTCAAACTTTTTTTCAGCTACTCTATAATTGCCAATCTTGTTGTTGAAATCCTCCTGTTTTTGGTTTTTATTTTGTGGATGATACATTTTCTTGAGCAACTCCAGAAAAAATATCCTGCCACCCCATTAAAAGAGCTGATACTCTTTCACAAGGCATTAAATCTTGTGGCAATTATCTATATTCTGCTTGGAAGTGCCCTTAAAAGTGATAACAGCATCATTATTGCATACCGACTTGTGTGTGAAATCCTCTTTTATGGCTGGCTTATCCACTTTCTTAAAAAAATTATGCCCGAAATTAAAAGTTATTGTGAGAAGCAGAGCACAAGCACAAAATTTCAAATGATATGCTATAAAAACAAGATAGCACCGACATTCTATAAAAATGGGGCACTTATGATAGCCATTGCAGGAATTATTCTGGAGCTTCTGGGCTATGGCAAACTTGCCTTTTACTGGTACACATCATGGGGCAAAACCATGGTGGTTCTGATGTGGTCAGGTTTGATAATAGGAGCATCAGGTGAATGGATTCCCGGAGGTATTCACTCTGCCCAGCAACCAGATTCAACCCATGGTCACGTTCATGCCAAAAATACTTTTTCCATGCTCTGGCTCATCAAACAGATATCCTTTATAACACTATTTTTTCTTGTGAGCATAGCACTCATGCTCTCTTGGGCAAGCAGTGATTTTATCGTTCCAGGGCTTTACACAATTGTGACCTACAAATTTATTGTGGGGTCGATGTCCTTCAGCATCTCAAGCATTGCACAGGCGGTCATGCTTCTTCTCATCACCCATTTTATTGCAAAATCATGGCAGCATTTTTTTCAGAAAAACTTTCTTGGAGAGAGCGGTCTTGATCAGGGACTTCAGGAATCCATGACCACCATAACAGTTTACTCTATCTGGATTTTTGGCATCTTTATTGCCCTTATTTCATTTGGCCTTAACACCACTACCCTGACAGTAGCATTTGGTGCTTTAAGTATTGGACTGGGTTTTGGTCTTCAAAATATCTTCAGCAATTTCATAAGTGGAATCATTCTGCTGTTTGAACGACCTATTCAGGTGGGAGATGATATTGAAGTGAATGGGACATGGGCAACGGTAAGAAAAACCAATGTAAGATCGACAGTTGTCCAAACCTACGATAATGCGACTATTATTATTCCCAACTCGGAGCTTATCAGCAACAGGGTAATTAACTGGAGTTTTAAGGATAAACGTCTGAGAAGAAAGATAAGTGTTGGTGTTGAATATGGAGCTGATATTGAACTTGTAAGAACAACCCTGCTTGAAATTGCCGGAAGAACCCCCAAGGTACTCAAGTATCCAGAAGCAGATGTTCTTTTTGAGGATTTTGGTGACAGTGCCCTGAAGTTCAGTCTAAGATTCTGGACATTTACCGACTATTTCATGACTGTTGAAACTGATGTTAGATTTAGAATCAACAAAGTATTCAAGGAGAAGGGTATTGTAATAGCATTTCCCCAGCAAGATATTCATATAAAATCGCTGCCCAAGGATTTTATGGCATCACCAAAAGAGACGACCCTTTAAAAAGAGACAAGAGTAAAAAAGAGACGACCCTTTAAAAAGAGACAATGAGTAAAAAAGAGGCTATGGTTACTATGGTGTTGCCTGAGGTTTGAGCCATGCAGGCAGAAGTTCATAGACTTCTAATGGAGTCTTGATGCTTCTTAAACTGTCTGCTTTAAGCTCATTTGCAACATTGTCATCTCCAAGGTCAATCGATGATGAAGCAGTTGCAGAGAGCGTATTCCCCTGTTTATCTGTAAAAGGAAGTACTAATGGACCTGTGCTCTCAAGAACATAAGCCATCTGACCGTTCTTGAGATAAATCACACTTCCGTTGGGATAAATTCCAATACTCTTCACAAAGGCATGGAGTATAAACTGGAGCATTTTGTCTTTTTTTGCGTATTTACGAAAAATATCAGTAACAACATTAATAGGATTGAATGCCTCTCTGTAACATCTTCTTGATGTCATGGCATCATACATATCAGCAAGTTTACATATTTTAACACTCAAGGGGATTTCATCAGGAAGAATACTCTCAGGATAACAATGCTGTTCTGAATCAAACAGTCGAGCATGATGAAGCTGGACAATATTTTTAAGAACAGTATTTTTAAGTCCGTTTTTTTCAAGTATTTGAACCCCAAGACCATAGGAGTGTTTTTTTATCATCTCAAATTCCATGAGTGTCAGTTGGTTTTTTTTATTTAGTACGCCCTCAGGAATAAGAACCTTGCCAATATCATGGAGAAAAAAACCTGTAGCAATATCTATTATCTCATCTCTTAGATAACAGACATAAGAACCTGATGTGATATTTCCTGTTATATTGCCCCTTGAATGCAAGAACTCGTCTCCATGAGATGCAGATGCATCAATATGTTTATTCACCATACTGCTGAAATTCATGTTAAACCGGTTGGTTATTGCCATGCCGATAGCACAGACATTTACCGAATGACTATAGAGGAACTCATCATACGTAAATATATCTTTAGTCAGGTATGAAAATGGATTTTCGGAAATAGTCAGAAATGAGACCAGTTTAGAAACATGATTTTCAACACCTGTATAATCAAATTCTCCTCCTGATTTTTTAATCTCATCAAATGTCTTTTTGACCTGCTGCTTTGCAAGTGTAAACTTATCAGTAGCAGCAGTTTTGATCTCCTCGATGGATTTAAGGCGTTTTTCAATTTCACCTGAAGGAGCCGGGATTTTGCTCTGTTTGATTCTATCTCTGGAAAGTTTTTCTTTAGAAACACTATCTCTGGAGAGTCTTTCTTTAGAAATGCTATTTTGGGAGATATTTTCTTGTTTTGGGAAAGGCTCCTTAGATGCAGTTACGCCATCAACATCTATTTTAAGATAATTTCCATCTTTATCCCATATTCCACCATAATTTTCAGGATTCAGGGGCAAGGTTCTTACACCTTGGCTTTTGATAATTTCAAGAGTTCTTACATTGCTTACAAGAGTATCCTTTTCAAGGAGAAGAACGCCCTTGGCATTGTAAACATCAATGCCGGTTTTAACTTTACCACCGGCAGCCACAATTGCGATCAGATTATCAATACTTATCCTTGAACGAACCATAATATTAATCAGCTCCTGTCAATCAGAATCTGTGGGGTCAGAATTACCAGTATCTTTGGAATCATTATCAATAGCATCTGTGGACTCCTTATCACCAACATCTGTGAAATCGTTATCACCAACATCTGTGAAATCGTTATCACCAACATCTGTGAAATCGTTATCACCAACATCTGTGGAATCGTTATTATCAACATTTGTGAGATCGTTATCATCAACATTTGTGAGATCGTTATCATCAACATTTGTGGAATCATCATTAACAAGCCATAAAGCCTCGGAAAGGGCAATAAACTCTTTTACATCAAGAGTTTCCGCCCTTCTTTCAGGGTCAATACCTGCTGCTTCCAACCCCTTTTCCGTCATAATCTTGTCAATATTAAGTTCTGAACTGGCAAGGGAATTTCTTAAGGTTTTCCGTCTTTTGGAAAAAGCAGCCTTTATAACCTGAAACAGAAAAGTTTCCCTTTCAGGCGATAGAGTTGGATGGGGTTGAGAAGACTGGAAAGAAGAAGAAGATAAAGAAGAAGGCAAAGAAGAAGGCAAAGTGCCGTCATAAAATGATGCGTCAGAAACAGGGGCATCAGAAACAGCATCAAAAAAATTTACCTCAATGACTCTGGACTCCACGTCAGGTTTTGGAAAAAAAAGACCTGCCCCAACATCTGTAAGGGTTCTTACATGAGAGCAATACTGCATAACGGCTGAAAGTCGTCCATATTCTCTACCCCCAGGAGGTGCACATATTCTTTGTGCCAACTCCTTTTGAAACATTAAAATCGCCCTTGAGACAAAAGCTCTTTTTTGAACCAGCCGGAACAGAACCTGTGAAGAGATATTGTAGGGAAGATTGCCCATAACAATTAGTTTTCTTCTGGTCTTTTCTCCCCTACCCTGCCCTACATCTTCTGCCCCTGCCCCCACATCTTTATTCTGATTGAATTTTCCTCTGGCAATCTCTTCAATATCAACCTTGAAAATATCTCTGTGAATTACCTCAACATTACTCACACCTGCCGCGGCAAGTTCATTACGAAGAAGCTCTATAAGCCGCTCATCTTTTTCCACAGCATAAACTTTTGCAGCCTGTTTTGCAGAATGCACAGTCAGTGCACCAAGACCTGCCCCGATTTCAAGCACCACATCATCATCGGTGATATGGGCAAGATTCACAATTCGTTTTGCAGCATTGGCATCTGCGAGAAAATTCTGTCCCAGCTCTTTTTTGGCAAAAAGCTGGGATGCTCTTAGAAGTGTTCCTGGATATGTCATATTCTCCTTAATTTTTACTCAGGGATTTCAATCCTGTAATAATTGCAGCTAAGCCGCTTATGTTTCTTTGATGTGGAAAATCAGCCTGAAGGGCGTTAATTTAATGACCGTTTAAATTGCACAATACACCATAATTTTAATCGACGTAAAGCAAATACAATTACAATACAAAATACAATGAATACAATGCCATGTTCCTTAAAAATTGCTTGGAAATAAGTGATTGCCCAATAACAAGATTCAAAGAGCATGCTGATGATTGAAAAAAGTGGATAAATGGTTTTTCATCTGCTATATTCAGACACTAAAATCGACAAAATATCAAAATGTTGAAAAATTCAAAATGTCATTTTTCTTTTTTCTTTTGTGATTTTTCTTTTGCAATATCACTCTTTTACAATATCACAATTTTTTAAAAAACTTATGAATAACGAGGTTACTATAACATGATTTCCTGTATTGAAACTGCCCTGAAACCAGAACTTCTTGATGCAGAAGCCAATGGTTTGAAGAAAAAGGCTC
>JADGBP010000008.1:0-13786 GCA_015231395.1 Desulfamplus sp.
GATGTTCCTATAATATATAGAAATGCGGCATCAACTTTATCAACAGGGTTTATTATTGGATTCATTATCACCTCCCAAAAAAGGTCATACTTAAATTTATCAAAATTCGATTTACCTAAACGCAACAATTTTAACTACTACAGGATTTATGCTTCACTACATTCCTATGTTTATTCTTGGAATTATGGGAATGCCAAGACGTTATTATGATTATCTTCCTGAATTTCAAACAGGAAATTTTTTTGCAGGAATTGGAGCATATATCCTTGTAGCTGGAATATTTTTAATGTTCATAAAGCTTTTGACAAGTTTTAGTAGGAAACAAGAAGAGGGATTGTCAGACCCTTGGGGTGGAACAACATTAGAGTGGAGTGTTCCCTCGCCACCACCTCTTCATAACTTTGTAAATCCTCCAAAATCAAAAGGATATCCTTATGATTTTACTGAAGTGGTTAAAAAAAATAGTTTGTCTGGAGGACAAAAATGACAACTAATGACCCTGAAAATAGAAACAAAGCAATTAAGGGTGAGAGTGAACTTAGCAATATTGTTGCTTCTGAACTTGATGAAGAAAATCATAAACTTGGCGATGTAGTTGGTGCAAGAACTGGTATGTGGTTTTTTTTATACACAGAAATTATGCTTTTTGGAGGGCTTTTTGTTCTTTATGCTGCATATTACCGTATGTACACATCCGATTTTACAGGGGCAGGCAAAGAGCTTGACATAGTGATGGGCACAATAAATACTGTAATTCTTCTTATAAGCAGTTTTGCAGTTGCAGCATCAATTACAGCTATTCAGAAAAATAGTAAAAAAATTGCCATTGCTCTTTTAAGTTTTGCTCTCTTTTTAGGATTTATGTTTCTTGTAAATAAATATTTTGAATGGGGGCACAAAATTGACTTAGGAATTTTTCCAAACTCTCCAAAAATGGAAGATTCTCCTTATGGAAGGATTCTTTTTTTTAGTCTTTATTATACTATAACAGGTCTTCATGGAGTTCATATAATTATTGGAATGACTCTTCTTGCTGTTACAATAGGATTTATAGTAGCTAACAAGGTCAATTATCAAAGATATGTGCTTTTAGAAAATGCAGGACTTTATTGGCATCTTGTAGATTTAATTTGGATTTTTATTTTTCCGTTGTTTTATTTGATTTATTAGAAATAACCTAAACGGTCATGGTCGGAATCCGACCACATCTAATCATGAAAACCCGAATGTGTTTTTACGGTAAACGTCCATGGTCAGATTGGAATCAGTCCATCCTCGACCATGAAAAGCAAACGTGTTTTCACGGTAAACGTCCATGACCGGATTGGATTCCGGTCACCCCGGAGAATGAAAGCAAAAACGTGTTTTCACGGTAAACGTCCATGACCGGATTGGATTCCGGTCACCCCGGAGAATGAAAGCAAAAATGTGTTTTCACGGTAAAAGTTAAATAAAAAATGTTAATTTAGGAATATATAAATATGAAAAATCAGGTGATTCAAAATCGTGCTTCTCATATACAATCTTATAGCAGACTATTTAGCGTCCTTGCCGTGTTGCTTATTTTGACAGCAATAACAGTAATGATTGTACGTATTGACCTTGGCGGTGCCAATATATGGGTTGCAATAATTGTCGCTTCTATCAAATCTTCTTTTGTTCTTCTGTTTTTTATGCATCTTAAATATGAATCTATACTGATTAAAGCCTCTTTTCTTTCTACTATTGGTTTTTTGTCAATTTTAATAGGATTTATGTTTTGGGATGTTGCGTTTAGGTAAATCGAATTTTGATAAATTTAAGTATGACCTTTTTTGGGAGGTGATAATGAATCCAATAATAAACCCTGTTGATAAAGTTGATGCCGCATTTCTATATATTATAGGAACATCTCTCTTGCTGCTCACCCTTATAACTATTGTAATGATATGGTTTGTTGTAAAATATAGAAGAAGTAAAAACCCTGTTCCAGCAGATATAAGAGGTAATTGGAAACTTGAAGTTGTATGGACAGTTATTCCTACTTTTATTGCTCTTTCAATGTTCTGGGTTGGGTGGTCATCTTATGCAGGCTTAAGGAATGTTCCAGAAAATGCTCTTGAGATAGAAACTATTGCACAAATGTATGATTGGGTTTTCAGATATCCAGACGGTAAAGAGACTAATAATGAGATTATTGTTCCAAAAGGTCGTCCTGTTCGTCTTAATATTACATCAGATGATGTTATTCATGGTCTTTTTATTCCAGCTTTTAGAATCAAGGTAGATGCTGTTCCAAAAGTTCATACTTACGCGTGGTTTTATCCTGAAAAAATAGGAACATTCACGGTTCAATGTACTGAATTTTGTGGGATTGGTCATGCCGATATGACAGCAGAGCTAAAAGTTGTTAGTGAAGATGAATATAATGAATGGATAAAATCTGATAAATAGATTTTGGGTAAATTTATTGTCCTCCATTTTAAGCCACATTAAGGTATCAAAGATTCTTATCTCTTTTGTAATTACTCTTTCAACCATGTTGGGATATCTTATTTTTTCCCCATATATTGACAAAGTTTTTTGGATTACTGCGATATCTTCCTTTTTTTTATGCTCAGGCAGCGGAGCACTTAATAACTATCAAGACCGTCATATAGACAAACTCCTAAAAAGAACCTCAAAACGTCCATTGCCATCTGGTTCAATTTCAGAAATAGAGGTATTAGTTCAAGCTATTTTATTGATATGTTTAGGGCTTACAGGTTTTTCTTTTACAAAAAATGCTCTCATTAGCACTCTTTTGGCTTTAATTGGTGTTATTTGTTATAATGGTATTTACACGCCTCTTAAATTTCGCACTATTTTGGCAATATTTCCGGGCTCAATTTGCGGTATGATCCCGCCTCTTATGGGGTGGTATGCTGCTGGAGCTGGAGTAGGTTTTAGTATAACAGGAGATAGCACTAACAACACGGTTACTCATTTTTTCATAACAGCACTGTTCAACTTTGGTAGTAATATTAACTCTCTTAATATTAATAGTGGGAGTGATAGAAGTATATTCTGGGTAATGGCAGTTATTGGAGTGTGGCAGTTGCCCCATTTTTGGCTTGTAGTTTTGAAACATGCTGATGATTATAGGCAGAGTTATAAAAAATATATGCTCAATTCTATGTTAACTCTTTTTGATATATTGCAGCTTAGACGCATTGTGTTGATATGGACCCTTCTTTATAGCTCAATGCTTATAATGACACCGATGTTTTATGGGCATTTAAGTAAACTTACTAAGTGGATTGTGGTATTTAATGGAAGCACTCTTTTTATAGTATTTATCGTATTATATTTTTTAACTTCTTTTTCTGTAAGATTGTCTGCTTTAAAAAAAAATGCTGGAATCACACCAATAATTATAAAAAAATCGTTACTCGATAGTTTAGAACATTGTGTAGAAAATCATAAATTAGAATTTATAATGCTCAATAGCTCTATGCTATTTTTTATTATTATCTTAATTTGTGATAGACTTATAAACACATAAATACAAATAATTATCATTTTCAGCATCCTTCATATCAACCCAAAAGTAGTTTACACTTTTTTTAAGGCGATTCCCAAAAATGGGGCGTTTGCTTAAGAAAATGTAAACTGGCAAATTAAGGATGCAAAAAAAGGCTATAAAACTGTATTTTCACCTGATAGGAATCATATGAATCTTGGAGCTTGGAAAAAAGGATTGATCGTACCTATATTTGAAATGAATATAAAGTCAGCCGAGCAACCGCTTCCAGTCAAAGCTCGCTCCTCGTGAGGCTGAAGCGAAACGTTAGGCACCCCCTCCTCCTCATTTCTTTCCGCTTCTTCCTGCATCCCCAACCAATAGGAAAATTGATATGAGTGTTGCGTACTACATAGTTCTCGATAATGACAATCCAGGGTTTAATACGTTCGTAAACGGTAAAAACTTGGCTAAAGAGTCAAAAAGGGTCGACACCATCTGCGAAAAGCTCGGCATAAAAAAGCTTGGTGAGTTTCTAACAATGTCTGAAAATGATATTTCAGAGATGCTTGGAGAAGATGTTGAGCTTCCAGAGGCTCAAGACGAGCAATGGTTTAGCACAGACGAAGGTATTGTCGTTGTGCAAGCACTCGTTGCACATATTGAGACCAACCCCAAAGCAGTAAAGAACGCTACAGGGGTACTTGAAGACCTCGCAGAATATGCAGAAACACTGAGCAAAGCCAAAACAATCAATGCAAAATGGCACTTAAACTTAGATATTTAGCATCTAACCCGGCGTTCGAGTCTGGTACATGGTGCAGCAAAAAGCCGCACCAGACCGCTCAACTCTACGGTAACCGCATATAAATATGAATGAAATATAAAAGAAAGTATCAGAAAATCAAAACAAAATAATGGATAATAAGATGAAAAAAATCAAATTTAGGAATTGGATGGTGTTGCTCCGTACGAACTTCGTATAGACCTGATCGAACAACGAAAAGCAAATGACAAGAAAAGCTCCTCAAAGGTGGACATAGATCAATGCTAAAACATGCGAAGCATCTTTACTTGAAGATGTCTGGTGATAACGAATTTTGTGTATGTGTTTAATGATAAGACAGAAAACCACCAATAATTGGGAAGCTATAGTCAGAGAAATCTGCCGAGCACAGACTCTACGTCCTTGGCTGGATTCTGATTCAGGCAAACTGCCGGTCTGCCTGATGTTGATAATTATCGGTGGTGCCTTATACGGAGCGTCTTTGGGAATTTGGCGATCACCTTTGCAAGCCGTGTTTGTTGCAATAAAGTTTCCTCTGTTATTATTGCTCACAGCCTTTGGAACCTCACTTATAAACGGAATGCTGGCACAGTTACTGCGTGCACAGATGAATTTCTATCAGAGTCTGCTCGCAGTTCTGATGAGTTTTGCACTGCTTGCAATCTTACTGGCATCGTTCACGCCACTGATCTTTTTTTTGGTTTGGCATTTACCGGCAATGGACAGCAGTGGTCAGGTTGATGCCCATCGTATTTTCCTGTTGGTCAATGTCGCAGTTATCGCCTTTTCTGGAACATTGGCCAATCTTCAATTATATCACATGCTCAAACAAATTTGCGGCACAAGGTCAAGACAGATTCTAATTGCCTGGCTGGGAATGAACTTATTCCTTGGAGCACAGTTATCCTGGAATCTGCGCCCATTCTTCGGGACACCGGGACTTCCTGTTACCTTTTTACGGGATAATCCATTTGATGGAAGTTTTTACGAAGCGGTTTTTATTCTTATACAACGGAGTGTGTTATGAATGATGATAAACATATAAACGAAAGCAACCAGACCGATACAACCCAGGAATTAAAGATCATAGAGAATGATCACCCAATCAATACCAAACCTAACTTATCTAAAGATCCCACCAGGACTTTGCCGAAGCAGGCGACAATCATGCATCTGATAGATACATTGCTGAAAGAGCCGTATATCCTGTATAACCATGTAAAGAGAAATGACCTTCACACCCACTTATCTAAACTGATCCTAATCTTTACAGTCTGTGTTTTTGCCTACGGCATCATTGTCGGTAGTTTTTCCGGACAGATCCAATGGATCTCGGCACCGCTAAAAATTTTTTTTGGCACCTGCCTGACAGTGTTACTATGTTTTCCAAGCCTCTACATCTTATCCTCCCTGAGTGGTACGGATCTGCGACCGACTCAGATGTTCGCACTGCTGTGCGGCAGTCTTGCCATTATCGGTATATTACTCATAGGGTTTGCACCAATAGCCTTTGTTTTTACTTTTTCGATCAATGCCCTGCCGTTTATGGGCACTATCCATTTACTGGTCTGGGGCGTTAGCCTCTATTTCGGCCTACACTGGCTTACCAACGGTATTGCAGAACTTGGCTCTGGCAATACTCAAATGATTAGAATATGGGCTGTAATTCTGCTGGTCACCCTGCTTCAGATGTCGACCACTCTGCGCCCAATACTGGGACAATCAGACATCCTGCTGACAGCGGAGAAAAAATTTTTTCTTGCCTATTGGTTTGATTTACTATCTTAACGCGGACTGTAAAAAGCTGCACTGTTTTACTCTTCAGCTTTTTGCATCCTATTATTTACGATGTTGGTATTCAGCATTGTGAAATTTTTTCCTCTATTGTACCATGTTTGTGAAAAAAATTTCGGGCGGAATATCAGGCAATCCCAGAAAGAAACAGTTTTTTAAGAATTGAAAGAACGAGTTTTTTAAGAATTGAAAGAACGAAGAAAAATCGGAAAGAACACAGGTACTTCGACCAACCAGTCACTACAGCAAACTGCCAGAAAATTGGCAACTCTGCGTGGACATTGTAAGGTTCCTGATGAGTTTAAATGTTAAGTGCTAAAAACAAAAGGTAGCAATCATGAAATTTCAGGGTTCAATCGAATTCACTTTTATTGAGCATGATTCGGATAGAGTCGTATCGATCATGCCTATCCAATCTGGCATCAAGAATCCATTCGGAGTAGTTCAGGCGGGGGCGATTCTCTGGCTCGCGGATGTCACTGCAAGCGTCTTAGTCTTAGACGGTGTTATGCCTTCAGAAGACATGAAAGGCTTTCCACTTGCAATCTCTTTAAACGCGTTTTTCCTATCTAACCAGCGAGAAGGGTCATTTAGGGCGGTTGCGTCTTTTGTAAAGAAGGGACGCAACATTAGTGTTGTTCGTACAGTAGTGTACGGAGAGTCAGACCGAATCATTGCAGATGTGACCACGAGCCATGTACTCAGCACATAGCATAGCAAATTTTCCGCCACCCCCACACACACCCAAATCATTAAAATCATAATATGCTCTTTAACGGTAAACCCTCATGGTAGAGCTTATGCCACCCCCCGATCATGAAAACCTAAATATGTTTTTATGGCAAATCTCCATGGACAGATGGGAATTCGACCACCCCTGACTATGAAAAAAATGTGTTTGCACGATAAAAAATTGGAATTTTTGCAACCCAAACAAATAATTTATTTTAAATTAGAACAAATGGTTAATATGCTACTACAAGAAAAAACAGGAATTACTCCTGAAGAATATTTGGCTTTGGAGAGAGAATCTGAAATAAAAAATGAATACTTTGGCGGCGAAATCTTTGCAATGGCTGGTGCAAGCAGTGAACACAATAAAATATCAACTAATATTGTCAGGGTATTAGGAAATCAATTGCTTGAAAAGCCATGCAATATTTTTTCAAGCGACATGAAAGTAAAAATGAAGGAGATCAAAAAATATACATATCCTGATATAGTGGTTGTTTGCGGAAATGAAGAATATGATGATGAAAACAATGATATTCTTTTAAATCCAATCATGATAATTGAAATTCTTTCCGATTCAACTGAAGCCTATGACAGAGGGGATAAGTTTTCACATTATCAGCTTATAGGCACATTTTCTGAGTATATTTTGATTTCACAATATTTTCCGAAAGTTGAAAAATTTTTGCGTCAAAAGAATAACACTTGGATATATTCAAAATATGAAAAACTGGAAGATATTGTCAGTATTGAATCTATAAAATGCGAACTTCCAATGTCTGATGTTTATAGAAAAGTAAATTACAGTGAATATCATATGAGACGAAATCAACTTGTGCTAAAAACCTGAACATAAGCAGCTTCGCTGCAATTATCGTTGAATTGAAATTCCTGAACAAGAACATAAAAGGAGTAACACATGTCTATGGAATCTAAAAAAAGTTTTTGGCGGATTTTTCTCGGAAATGACAAACTTGATTCAGCAAATTGCTTAAAAGGGCATTATAGGTTTGGTTTTGTACTACTTGGATTGGGAATATACTTAACCTTTGCCTTGATTACGGGTAACAATCAAAAATTACCTTTGCCCAGAGATATTCTATTGGTAATCACATCCACGCAAATAGTAGTCGGTCTGATTCTTTCTGTTGGAGTATTTTTGAAAAAAAGTAATCCGATTATCATTGATGGTCTCGTAAAAAGTCGATTTTTCAAAATGCGTCATAAATAAAATCAGATAGTTATGATTCTAAAAAATGCCGTTTCAGGACTTTTTACGAGACCATCATCATTGAGCGATTGCTGGCTATTCATGGGGCTTTTATTTTGTTGCTGGTATTTAGTTATACAGTCTTCATGAGTCAAACTATGCGTGGAATTCTAAACGATGGATCGCTAAATATCAAAATAGCTCATACACCAGGTCTACTAACTTTTTTTGCCGGTTATGGCTGCAAACTAATACTTGATTTTAGTGATTTGTTTCAGAAATGGGTACTCGGGAAAAAGCGTACCTTGGTCATTTTGAGTATGGGGTTGGGTCTAATTTGCGATATAATCTTAGTTTGGTACATGATTCAGCTTTTTAAGTTTGCCTTCGTACACTAATGAAACCACGGCAGAAAATGGTTATCGTAAATCCCTGAGTATATTGAAATAAAGCGGATAAAATGTGAGGATAATCATAGCAAGCATTGGAGTAGAGTCAGAAACATCACAACTCCTGATACAGAAATAATGGAGTGGGAACGAATTAACGATAATAATTTAACGATCATATAGTTTTTACAAATCTTGGAGTTTTTTTATGAATACCGTGTCAGCCAACAAGGATATATCAGTAACCAAAGATATATCAGCAACCAAAAGAGCCCTGATTGCACTTCAGGAGATGCAGGCAAAACTTTCTGCCATCAAAGAGAAAGAACGTGAACCGATAGCCATCATAGGCATATCATGCCGTTTCCCAGGAAATTCAGACACACCAGAAGCGTTCTGGCAAATGCTCTGTGATGGTCGTGACGCTATTGAAAAGATTCCGGCTGAACGGTGGGACGCTGACGCATGGTTTGATGAAAACCCTGATACTCCAGGCAGAATGTACACAAAGTATGGAGCTTTTCTGCATGGAATTGATAACTTTGACCCTCAGTTTTTTGGAATATCCCCAAGAGAGGCAGAGTTCATTGATCCACATCAGCGTATTCTTCTTGAGTTGGCTTGGGAGGCGTTCGAGAATGCCAATATCGCACTGGACAGTATCTATGGAAGCCGTACCGGAGTTTACGTTGGAATCGCAAATTTTGAATACGGTGCAAATACTTTCTGGTCAGACGATCCTGCCCGAATTGGTTCATATACCGGTACTGGCGGCTCGCTTGGAGTCACTGCAGGAAGGATATCCTATACTCTTGGCCTTACCGGCCCAAGCCTGATTATAGATACGGCATGTTCCTCATCTCTTGTCACTACCCATCTTGCATGTCAAGCCCTGCGTCTCGGAGAGTGCGACCTTGCCCTCTCTGCCGGAGTCAACCTGTTTTTCGGGCCTGAAACTCATATCAATTTCTGTAAGGCAAAAATGCTTGCCCCTGACGGCAGGTGCAAAACTTTTGACGCGTCAGCCGACGGTTACGCAAGAGGAGAAGGTGCGGGAGTTGTCCTTTTAAAAAGGTTGTCAGACGCAAAACGTGATGGAGACAATATTTTAGCTCTGATAAGAGGTTCAGCAGTAAATCAAGACGGTCCAAGTGGAGGCCTTACGGTTCCAAACGGTCCCTCTCAAAAACGGGTAATTTCTCAAGCGTTAGATGCTGCCGGAATCGAACCTGCAAAAGTAGGATATGTTGAGGCACATGGCACAGGCACCGCATTAGGTGACCCGATTGAAGTGCGTGCATTAGGCGATGTCTATTCCAAAGGCAGAGACTCCAGCCGTCCACTTATAGTAGGCTCTGTAAAGACAAACTTCGGACATTTGGAATCTGCTGCTGGAATTGCAGGATTAATCAAAACAGTATTGATTCTCAAAAACGGAAAAATTCCGCCCCACCTTCATTTCAATAATCCAACACCCCATATTCCCTGGAATGAAATTCCATTAAAAGTGCCTACATCACTTGAGCCGTGGAACGAACAAGAGCTCATTGCCGGCCTAAGCTCGTTTAGTTTCAGTGGAACCAATGCACATATTATTCTGTCAAACTTTGCAGCTTCCACAAATAGTTCTGAATTTACAAATATGGTGGCAGAAAATAGCAAAACAAAATGGAGTTTGCTGCCATTGTCGGCAAGGAACGAAGCTGCCCTTGATGAGCTTGTTGAACGCTACAGGGAGTCGGCACAAACTTGGGATAAAGAGGGGGTTTCATGGACAGATGTTTGCCGCACTGCCGCACTTGGACGCTCGCGGTTGCCTTTCCGTACCGCCATTATCTCAAAAGGAACAAAAGGGCTTAATTCTAACGATGGGCTTAATTCTAAAGGCAAGGCAAAATCCGGACGCGGTAAAATAGCTTTTCTTTTTACAGGTCAGGGGTCGCAATACGTGGGCATGGGCAAAGAACTGTATAATAATTCAGATGTCTTTCGTCAGGCTATGAATGAGTGTGATGCCATACTCTCTCCCATACTGAATCTATCTATTGTAGAGCTGCTATACAGTCACAAACCGGCGTCAGCCGAAGAGCTTGAACAGACAGAACTGACACAGCCAATGCTTTTTTCAATCGAATATGCTCTTGCAAAACTGTGGCAATCATGGGGAATCAAGCCTGACGCGGTTATTGGTCACAGCGTGGGGGAATATGCGGCAGCTTGTATTGCCGGCATTTTTTCTTTAGAAGACGGTCTGAAACTTATCGCTCACCGAGGCCGGCTAATGCGGGAACATTGCAAATCAGGTGCAATGCTCTCTGTCACCCTGCCCCTTCAACAGGTAGCAGATGCCATTGCCACCTTTGAGCATGATGTTGTAATCGCCACAATTAACGGCCCAGAAGCTGTTGTTGTTTCAGGAAACAAAGAGGCAATTGACGCCTTTGCCAAAAGCCTTGAGACACAAGAGGTGGAGACAAAGACGCTTCGGGTATCCCACGCGTTTCACTCTCCAATGATGGAGCCTATGCTTGCCCCGTTTTCACTGATTGCAAAAGGCGTTGAATATAATTCAGGACAGTCCAGCTCATCAGACAAGTTACGTTCCACTCCTATAATACCAATATATTCCAATTTAACTGGTAAGGTTGCGGGCTCTGAACTTGCATCGGCTGATTACTGGGTGAGTCACGTAAAATCTCCGGTACGTTTTGCTGAAGGAATCCGTTCAATGCTTATGGATGGCTACAGGACATTTGTGGAGATCGGCCCTAAACCTACCTTGTGTGCTCTTGGGCTTGAGGTTGCTAATGACATTGAGTTATCTTCTAATGATATTAATCCATCTTTGGCTTCAGAGTGCAGATGGCTGCCAAGCCTTCGTTATAACCATGATGAATGGGAACAAATACTTCAAAGTCTTGGCAATCTTTGGGTAAATGGAACGGACGTGAAATGGAATCAAGTTTATACTCATGATGTGAACTGGAAGGAAGTTCATCCCAAGTTGTCGATTCGTCTGCCCAATTATCCGTTTCAACGTAAAAGTTACTGGATAGACTGGCTTAAAAAAAATCGCAGACCTGAAGATAAACAAAATGAAGCTAATCAGGGCAAAATTTGTGGTGAAAAATATAGTTCTTCAGGATGGTTTGAATCAAGAAAAAGGACAAC
Source organism: Desulfamplus sp. (assembly GCA_015231395.1). Classification (GTDB taxonomy): domain Bacteria; phylum Desulfobacterota; class Desulfobacteria; order Desulfobacterales; family Desulfobacteraceae; genus Desulfamplus. The sequence goes on from JADGBP010000008.1 coordinate 11,565, forward strand.
TTTTGATGGTTTGCTTGGACAACGGATACTCTCTCCCGCGATACCAGACAACACACGGATATTCTCTTCAACTTTTACCATAGAAACAATGTCTCTTTTAACTCATCACCGGATTTTCGGAGCTGTTGTGATGCCGGCTGCTGCTCATGTTGAGATGGCTCTGGAGGCTGGAATCAAATTGAACTACTCACCTCTTCTTAAAAACATCTCAATCCATCAGGCACTGGTGTTAAATGAAGAGGGGGAAACTGAAGTCCAGATAATAATCAATGGTCATGAGTTCAGGATTTACAGCCGTTTAGGAGAAGAGTGGATTCTCAACTCAAGCGGTGAATTTGATATTGATGCTTCCACTGATATTAAGATGATCACCGATATTATAGATATCAAATCAATCCTTGCACGCTGTCCCAATCAACTCTCTGTATCAGATTACTATGCAAAGACACATGGTGCAGGTATTGAACACGGTGAAAAATTTCGTGCTATGACAGAACTTTGGCAGGGAGACGGGCTGGTCGTGACAAGACTGGAGATACCCCATGCCTTGATCATTGAATCTGCTAACGCTAACGTGCCGGAAGGTATTTTTCAACTGCATCCTGTTTTGCTTGATGCCGCATTTCAGACCGGCGGAGTTCCCATGCTCGGCAATAAGGAGCCCTATCTGCCGGTTGCTATAGACACTTTATATCAATACCGTCTGCCGCCATCATCACTCTGGTGTGTTATCTATACAAAAGAAGATAGCAGCAAAGGGCACATTGTAACTTCAGATCTTGATCTGACCGATGACAATGGAACCTTGATTGCATCAGTCAAAGGTCTTCATTTTCAGAGGGTAAGAAAAGAAAATCTCATTGAGCAACTTGCAAACAAGAACAGAAGAGCCAAGCTAAACGTAGAGTCAGTCAAGAATGCAGTGTCGGTCAGTGAAGAGTCGATCAATGCAGCGTCGATCAATGCAGCGTCGATCAATGCAGCGTCGGTCAATGCAGCGTCGGTCAGTGATAGTGATAATTTCAAATATCAAGACTGGCTTTATCGTATAAAATGGATTCAAAAATCGATATGGAATCCAACCGCGTCATGGCTTCCCGCAACCCATAAACTTGCGGAGCAACTTATCCCTGATATGAATGCCTCAATACCAGAAATTCTTTATTATCAGGATTTTTTGCCCGCATTGAACAGACTGGCATCAGCCTATGCAAAATCCGCGATCAAGCAGCTTGGTCATACTGAAGTTGTCCCTGATCATAAGCGTCTGATGAAGAGACTCATTGAAATATCAGGTATTGAATCCAGTTCAAAAACTTCCTTTGAATCTCGTTCAGAAGGATCCTATTCAGAAACATATATTGAATCTTCTCCGGAATCCATGGCAATCGAACTTAAATCTCGCTTTCCGGAGGCTGAGGCCGAGCTTTTTCTGGTAAACTGCTGCGGAAAGGAGCTTGCCAATGTGCTTAACGGTACAAGAGACGGGTTGGAGGTGCTTTTCCCCAATGAGGGCGTAAGTGCGGTCATCCGTCTATATACAGATTCTCCAGGTATCTGTGTCATGAATACTCTGCTTCGGGAAGCTGTTGAAAAGGCTCTGAAACATCTGCCGCCTGAAAATGAAGTACACATTATAGAGATCGGTGCAGGTACAGGAAGTACCACTGCTCACCTTCTTGATCTTCTTTCTGGACTTGATCTTCTTTCTGGACTTGATCTTCTTTCTGGAAAACGGATTAAATATACTTTTACAGATATCACACCCATGTTTCTCAGTATGGCACAGAAGCGTTTTGAACAGTACGGCTTTATGGATTACAAAACCCTCAATATTGAGGCTGACCCTTTAACGCAAGGCTTTCCTGATGCCGGTTTTGATATTGTGGTGGCTGCTAACGTGCTTCACGCAACCTGTGACATGGGAGAAACTTTAACCAATGCAAAAAAGCTTCTCGCCCCGGGCGGAATGCTGGTTCTGCTGGAGGGTACACTGCCTCAGCCATGGCTTGATATAACATTCGGTCTTACTGAAGGATGGTGGCGTTCCACTGATTCTGAACTTCGTAACGGCTATCCGCTTATGGATATGAGGCAATGGTCAGAGGTTCTTGTCAATCAGGGATTTGAAGAACCTGATTTCATAACGCCCGATCGTGTCTCGGATAGACCTATACTGAGCCAATCTGTAATAATAGCACGAAAACCTGTTGCCACATCTA
>JADGBP010000008.1:13883-17361 GCA_015231395.1 Desulfamplus sp.
GAATCTCCTGAGTTATCATCTCCTGAGTTATCATCTCCTGAGTTATCATCTCCTGAGTTATCATCTCCTGTGTTATCATGGAGAAACTGTATTGTGGTTTCCGATGTTGTGTCAGATATGGTTTCAAATACTGGAGATACCGAAGCACATCTTGCTGATATGCTCAAAGCCAATGGGGCCAACTGTACTGTAGTAAAACATATTAATGACTACAAAACAGAAAATTTTATCAACCATCAAGATACTAAATACACAAGTAAAAATATTGATTACAAACATATAGATGCGATCATAATAACATCTGGTTTGTCAACTACCAACACGGATATTCTCGACACGGATATTTTGGATACGGCAAATTTTGACCTAATACAAAAGTCAGGATGCCGCACTCTTCTTGAGACTGTACAGACACTTGAGAAATTGCAGTTATCCGAACCTCCGGCATTATGGATTATCACCCGAGGTGCAGCACCTGTTTCAGGCTATTCAAATGCAGGTTTCACAAACTCACCTCTATGGGCAATGGGGCAGGTAATGGCAAAAGAATACCCTGAACTTGGCTGTACAATGATAGATCTTGATCCAGAAGAGAATGACCCTGCAAATGCCGCACAAGTATTGTTCAGGCTTCTGCGACATGACCTTACCGAAGAGCCTCTGGCCATTCGCGGCGGCATATGCCATGCGGCAAGGTTTCAACGGATTGTCCCCTCGTCTGTATCTCAAGATTTATTCATATCAACCGCCACAAACATATCAACCTCCTCAAATCTTATGTCTGACAGAGCCGCACATTTTGACGGAGCCATACAGATAAGAAAAGATGCTTCATATCTTATTACAGGGGGTCTTGGAGATTTGGGACTTCTGACAGCACGCTGGCTTGTTGAAAAAAAAGGGGCACGTTCAATTACGCTGGTCGGTCGTAGTGAACCTTCAGCAAGTGCGTTAAAGCAGATATCTGATATTGAATCTCTTGATTCCGATGTCCGTGTAAATGTGGTAAAGGCTGATGTGTCCAACTATAAACAAATGGCTGATGCCGTGGCTGAAGCACAAAAAGATGGTATGCCTCTTGCCGGAGTTATCCATTCAGCAGGCAAACTGGATGACGGAGTGATTGCGTCACTTACATGGAAGCGTGTCTTAGAAGTGTTGGCTCCAAAGGTATCTGGGGCGTGGAATCTGCATCAAGCATGTACTGGATTGTCACTTGATTTTTTTATTCTGTATTCATCAATAGCTTCTCAGCTTGCAGTACCCGGACAGTCGAGCCATGCAGCCGGAAATGCGTTTTTAGATGCGTTGGCTGCTTATCGGCGTAATCTTGGGCTTCCGGCAATGACCATAAACTGGGGTGCGTGGTCAGATATAGGGCAGGCAGTACGCCTTCATGGATCAAATACAAAAATAAATACCATGCTTAACGCAAGGGGCATAAGTACCATTAAACCTGAACAGGGGCTGGAGATATTGTCTCATTTATTTGATCATCCGGTCGTTCAGGTAACTGTGTCACCTATGGACTGGCCAAGGCTAATAGAAAAAATCGGCAATCGCCCTTTATTTCAATATTTACATGAAGAGATAAAGACAACAGCTTCAAGAAAAATTGATGCTTTATCCTCAATTAATGCTTTATCTTCAAAAGAAGATATATTGAAAGAAGAGATGTCCAAAAAAGGGATGTCGAAAAAAGAGGGGGCAAAACAGTCGCCAACTTCAATATCCGCCTCCAGAGAAGGTCTGTTCAAAGAGTTGGCTGATATGCCAATCGGCGAACAACATGCCAAGGTAATGGAGATAATAAAAACCCATACTGCGAAGATTCTCAGGTTTGAATCAGTTAAATGGGTTGAAGAGGATACAGGTTTTTTCGATCAGGGGATGGATTCGCTCACAGCCATAGAGCTTCGAAATTCACTTCAGGCTGACTTTGCTGTAGTCATGCCCACAACACTTCTTTTCAAATATCCGACTGTACGTGCATTGGCAGAACATCTTTTAAACAATCTGCTGAAGAGTATGCAAAGTCTGGAAAAAAAGCATCCTAATACCGAGTCAGAAGCCACATCATCACATGAAAAAACTACCTTATCAAAGCAATCAGCCACCGCGGGAGACAAGGTGAGTGTCAATGAAATATCGGATATGTCGAAAAATGAAATATCGGATATGTCGGAAGAGGAGCTGGCGGCATTGATTGACGGTGAGTTGAATGATTTGATTACAGGAGGATCATAATGAAATTTGCTTATGGTTCAAGCGACTTTAGAGGCATGATCAATGAAGGTTCTTTTTATATTGATAGAACAGATAAAATCCCTTTGCTTGAAGGCACAAAATCCCAGCTTTTTATCCGTCCCCGCAGATTTGGGAAATCTCTTTTGCTCTCCATGCTTGAAAATTATTATGATGTTTCCCAAAAAGATGAATTTGAATCTCTTTTTGGGAATCTTGTGATTGGCAAAAATCCAACTTCGCTTAGAAATTCTTATTTTATCTTAAAACTTGATTTCTCGTGCGTTAATCCTACCGGCACTGTTGATGATATTCAGCAATCTATGTTTAACCATATAAATGTCTGTATTGAAGGTTTTTGCACCTATTATAGATTTAAAAACTTTGAATTGCCGCAAATTCAAATTAACAACAATGATGCTTTATATTCTCTGCAATCATTAGCTCAAGCTGTTAAAGCAACCCCATACCCACTATACCTTTTAATTGACGAATACGACAATTTTGCCAACACCGTAATGATGGGCATTCAAAGTTTAGATAGAGATTTTGGCAGAGAGAGCCATAATCAGCATTATCAATCTTTAGTGCATGAACAAGGACCGTTGCGGACATTCTTTAAAACTGTCAAGGCTTTAACAACATCAACCATGTTTGACCGCGTCTTTATAACTGGTGTGTCGCCCGTAGTTATGAGCGATATTACAAGTGGATACAATGTTGCGGAAAATATCTATTTTGAGCCTGACTTTAATAATTTATGTGGTTTTACCCAGCAGGAAGTGCAATCTGTAATTGAACAGATTGTAGAAAAATGTCAGTTTAAAAACAAAGAGAGTAAGCTCAATGAAGCTGTTGGGCTTATGAAAACATATTACAATGGTTATAGATTTTGTTATAAAAAAAACGATTATATTTATAATCCAACCCTTTCAATATACTTTTTTAAACAATTTCAAAAAGAGTGCGAATATCCATTTGAAATGCTTGACGACAACCTTGCAGTTGATGAATCTAAACTTGAATATATAGCAAAAATCCCAAAAGGCAGAGAACTTTTATTAAGTCTAATGGAGCAAAATCAGCAGGTAGTTGTTCCAGCTATTAGCAAAAGATTCGGCATCAACTTTATCAACAGGGTTTATTATTGGATTCATTATCACCTCCCAAAAAAGGTCATACTTAAATTTATCAAAATTCGATTTACCTAAACGCAGCTCCCAAAGAATTACAG
>JADGBP010000090.1 GCA_015231395.1 Desulfamplus sp.
AAAATTCCAAAATTCCTGTTTTAGGAATGTCACTGATTAATGTATATGATGGAGGAATGTTAGCTGTCTTTACTTCAGGATATGAACAAGGAGAAGTTGCAGGAAGCATGGCTCTTGATATTGTACGTGGCAAAAATCCCAAAGATATTCCATTTGTTGAGACCAAACAATTTCTTATTTCTGTCCGTAAATCTTCCACAGAGAATCGAGGACTTCCAATTCCCGCGATTTATGAAGCCTTTGCCAGAGCCACGGAAAATTTTTATGAATAGATCTGACTCAGCGGAACATTTAATAATATGAATAAAATACTGATAACCACCTCATCCTTTGGATTACATGATACTGCTCCGCTTGACAGATTAAAGGATTCTGGTTTTGAAGTTGTGATTAACCCCTATGGCCGAAAACTTACAGAAAAGGAGGTATCCTCTTTGCTTGAAACCCATGCACCAGTGGGTATAATTGCCGGAGTAGAGCCACTCACAGCATCTGTGCTTCAAAAAACATCTGGTTTAAAAGTTATTTCCAGATGCGGAATCGGTCTGGATTCCGTTGACACTCAAAGTGCTGAACAAATGGGTATTGTAGTCACAAACACCCCTGACGCTCCTACAATACCGGTTGCCGAGCTTACAGTGGGACTGATACTTTCCCTACTTAGAAGAATCCACAGATCTGATTCAGCCATTCGGGACGGACGATGGCACAGACCTATGGGCAGACTTGTTTTTGGACAAACAGTAGGAATTATTGGCTGCGGAAGAATCGGGTCATATGTGGCAAAATTGCTTGCCCCGTTCAAGTGCAGGATATTGGGCTATGATTCATATAAACATTTGGATCATGATCTCTCCGACTGTTCCGATTCAGAGATCTGCGACTCTGGCCGCTCATACTGTTACAAACCTTCAGATCTGACCTGTTTGGTTTCTGAATCTGATATCATTACGCTCCATATCCCCTACAGCACTGAAAATCATCACTTTATAAACCGTGAAAGAATCGAGACAATGAAAAAAGGTGCGTGTCTGATTAATGCTGCAAGAGGAGGTCTTGTAGATGAAGATGCCCTCTATGATGCCTTAAAATCCGAGCATCTTGGAGGGGCTGCCATTGACTCGTTTGAACAAGAGCCTTATTCAGGCAATCTCAAGGAGCTGGACAATGTTCTGATGACAGGACATATAGGTTCATATGCAGCAGAAGGCAGGGTTATAATGGAAAACCAGTCTGTAGATAATTTACTCAGAGAACTTAAGAAAGCTGGAATAAAGAATTGAAGAAAGCCGGAATAATTTGAGGATTTATTAAAGACCTGATTAATTTTTCAAATTTTTGATTAAGGTCAAAGAGATTACAGGAAGGCAAGATTGATTTATGAAAAACAGAAAAGAGACTATGGCTTTACAAGCTGTTTTTTTTGATTTTGACGGAGTAATTTTAGATTCTGTTCATGTTAAGACAAAAGCTTTTGCCATACTTTTTAGCAGTTACGGACCTGAAATAGAAAAACAGGTTATTGAATATCATCTTGCCCATGGCGGTATATCCCGATTTGAAAAATTCAGATATTATTATGAAGAGTTGCTACATACTCCTGTGAGCGAAGAACAGATTTTAAAATTGGGAGACCAGTTTTCAGAGCTTGCTTTGCAAGGTGTACTTGAAGCCCCTTTTATTGAAGGTGCTCTGGAAAGTTTGAAGGAGTTGCACCAAAAAAGAATTCCGGCTTTTGTTGTCTCTGGAACCCCTGAAGAAGAACTAAAGCATATTATCCGCAAACGCAATATTGATCTGTGGTTCAAGGAAGTTCACGGCTCTCCCCGATTGAAACATGAGATTGTCCTTGATATACAGACAAGATACAATTTAGAACTATCCGCATGTCTGTTTGTCGGAGATGCCATGACTGACTACAATGCCGCAGCAATAACCGGCACAGATTTTCTGGGTATTGTCCCCCCAAATCTTTCCTCCCCCTTTCCTCCCGGCACATCAGTCTCTTCATCCGTTTGTTTCTTCTAATTTCATAATATGTTATTGCTACAATAAGTTATTAAAAGTTGCTGCAAAAAAATATTCAAGCAAAAAAGTTATTCAAAATTGCTGAAGACGCAATTTAAAATATTACAAGGAGTTGTTAAAAATATGGATAAAGTTGTTGTTTTTGGCGGTTCAGGTTTTATCGGAAGCCATGTGGCAGACGAACTGACTTTAAAAGGATATGATGTTGTGATCTTTGACAAGACACCTTCTCCATATCTTAAAAAAAATCAGACCATGGTTACCGGTAACCTCATGGACAGGCAACGCGTAAAAGAAGTTATGAAAGATGCTAAATATGTTTATCATTTTGCAGGAATTGCCGATATCGAAGAGTCAACTCTGACACCATGGGAGACCATGAATACCAATGTAATGGGAACCTGTATTATTTTAGATGCTTGTGCAGCATTGAAGACACAAAGATTTGTGTTTGCCAGCTCCATGTATGTCTATACCGGACTTGGAAGTTTTTACAGAGTGTCCAAACAGTCATGTGAAAAATTGATTGAGGAATATGGCGATGTATTTGGACTTGGCTACACAATACTCAGAATTGGAACACCTTACGGTCCAAGAGCAAACAATTTTAACTCAATCAATAAACTTTTGCTTCAGGCATTAAATAAAAAAAAGATAACCTGTCATGGTACAGGAGATGAGATCAGGGAATATATTCATGTATCCGATGTAGCAAGGGAATGCGTTACTATTTTAGATAAAGCCTATAATAATAAACATATTATCATGACCGGCAATTATAGTTTCAACCTGGATATGCTGACAAAAATGATCAAGGAAATACTGGGCGATACTATAGAAATTGAATATCTGCCCAGAGATGGCAATCATTATCATATAACTCCTTATTCATATAAACCTGAAAAAGCGATCAAGCTTACCCCGCCACAATATCATGATCTGGGACAAGGACTGCTTGAACTTTTATATGAACTAGGTGGAAAAATAAAAGAGGAGTAGTAAATAATGATGAATGAATTTATTGATCTTTCACATCCTATTTATAATGGAATGCCCTGTTATCCGGGAGATCCTGAAGTAAGTCTTAAACAGGTCAGACAAATTGGAAAAGATCGGGTTAATGTAACACAAATTTCATTTGGAAGCCATACAGGAACCCATGTGGATGCACCGTCTCACATGCTTGAAAATGGACAAAGCCTTGATAAAACAGATCTGTCACACTTTTTCGGTACAGCCGTTAAACTTCATCTGGAACGATGGGATGAATATGATTTAAAATCTTTTTCATACGATGGTTTGATTTTAGAAACAGGGTGGGCTATACATTTTGACAACCCTGGTAGATATTTTAGCAATAAAAGACCTTCAATACCGAACTCTTTTGTGCATGCCCTTGCAAACACAGACATAAAATTTTTCGGATGTGATCTGCCAAGTGTTGATCAAAGCGGACAGCCGGACAAGATCATTCACTGCACATTTCTTGAAAAAAATATCGTTATTTATGAAAATTTGACTAATTTAGATAAATTGCCTGAAGGGATTCCATTTACATTTATCGGCTTTCCTCTAAACATGCGTGAGATTGACGGATCGCCTGTTAGAGCAGTGGGGATAAATAGAACATAAACAGCTTTCGCTGTAATTATTGATGGATTGGAAATTCCTGAACAAAAGAACAAAACAAAAAAATATAATTTTCCGCATACTGTATATCTGACGACAATATCAACCTGATGGTATAATCCATGATTTCCATACCTCAATTACACTCAAACTCAAGGTCTTCAATCGTTGGTCTGATCATTCTCGGGCTGCTTGCAGTCATTGCTGCCGTTATATTTCGGCAGCAGTTTTATTATAATCCAGCAGTAACTGCACTCTCTGCCACTATTTTTACTTCCAGTTCTGATATATCCTCAAGCTCCGGTATCTCTGCTCCGGTAGGGTTGAAACCAATGGTTCGCCTAATCAAGTCACTTGAACCTCTTTCAGCTTCAGAATCTTTTAATAATGAGACCCTTTCAGATAAGATAGATGGAAAAGCAGAACTCTATCTGCCTGCTGGCTTCAAAAGTCTTGTCTGTCAACGTTTTAAACATAAAGATTCTGATCTATGGATCGAGCTGTTTGTCTATGATATGGGACTTGCACAAAACGCTTTTTCCGTGTTTAGCCGTCAACGCCGCGACAATTCAACACCTCTGACCATAACCCAATATGCCTACCAGACAGAAAATGCCTTGTTCTTTGCTCATGGTCATTTTTATCTTGAAATTATTGCATCCTCACCATCTTCTGAAGCTCTTCAATTGATGATTGAGCTTGGTAACGCATTTATTCAGGATCATTCTGACCTTATGTCCAAAAAAATGGATGTGCCTGATCTCTTTCCTTCTGAAGTGATAGACAAAGAGATAACAAACAAAAAGACTATAAATAAAACCAAAGAGACGACAGATAAAAATAAAGAAACTACAGATAAAAACAAAGAAATAACTGATAAAAACAAAGAAGAGATAATTCTTGACAAAGAGAGTATTACCCTGATTACCTCTGATGTTTTTGGATTTGACCGCCTTGATCAGGTTTACACGGCTGCCTATCTTGTAAATGGTGCATCCATGACCGCCTTTATCTCAAAGCGTGACTCTTCTGAATCAGCTCGGAAACTTGCCGAAGAATATGCAGCATTTCTGAAAAACTTTGGCGGAAATGTAATTGATTCGGAGATAAAAGATTTGAATGGAGAAGAGTTACATGGAGAAAATTTGAATTTGCATGGAAAAGATGTGCATGGAGAATATATTCATGGAATTGAAATTATGGATACTATTGAAATTGTCTTTTCCTCAGGGTCATACTTAGCGGGTGTTCGTGATGCGGAAAACATGGAGGCAGCAAAAATACTTGTTCGTCAGATACAGAATCGAATTAATCAAGTCGAACAGAATCAGTAATAAAGTCGAACAGAATCAGTGAATCAGTTACAAATCAGTGGTAAATCAGTGAGGTCAACAATGGACAAAGATCGTTTCAGCCGCAGGCAATTTATATCCAGATCTATCAAAACAGGAATGGGTGTGGCTGTTGCCGGAGCTGTTGGATATCTCTTCCACGACACGGAAGGACCTGTCTCTGATTCCAACACTCTGGATTCAACTGCCGATGAATCCATTTGGACTCTGCCCGATTTTTCCATACCCGAAATGGCAGGAAAAATTGCTGTTGTGCGTGGTGAAGACAGGAGCAACACTCTTGAAATGGCCATAAAAGCCCTGGGCGGGATAGACAAGTTTATTAAACAAGGAGATACGGTTCTTATAAAAGTCAACGCAGCCTTTGCTGTATCTCCGATTCTCTGTGCAACCACCCACCCGGATCTTTTGTCTGCAATGATCCGTATCTGCTACAAAGCAGGGGCAGCAAAAGTGAGAGTAACTGATAACCCGATCAACGATCCTGCAAGCTGTTTCATGCTCACAGGTATTGAGGCAGCAACAAAGCAGAACGGGGCTGATTTGATTCTGCCAAGAGACGAAAACTTTGCGAATCTGACACTGAAAAATGCACGCCTTATCAAAAAATGGCCAGTTCTTAAAACCCCGTTTGACGGAGTTACACGTCTTATAAACATGGCTCCGGTAAAAGATCACCATAGAAGCGGTGCTTCCATGATTTTAAAAAACGGTTATGGTCTTCTTGGCGGACGTAGAAATATTTTTCATCAAGATATTCATACCATTATTACTGAACTTGCAATGATGGTCAAATCCACTCTGGTAATTTTAGATGGCACAAGCACCATGATCAGCAACGGACCAACCGGCGGTTCGCTTTCAGACTTGAAGCCAACTCACACTCTGATTGCCGGAACCGACCCTGTGGCAGTTGACAGCTTTGGTGCAACCCTGCTTGGAAAAACGGCTCAGGATCTTCCTCATCTTGTTCAGGCCGCAGCAGCCGGAGTTGGCACTGTGGATTATCTTTCTCTTAAACCGGCAATGTTAACAATATGACTGACAATCAGAATGATCATAACAGGAAAAATCTTCAGGATAATAATCGCCTGAAAATAGTTACAGTCAGACGCATTTGCCAGATATTTTTTCTGACTCTCTTTTTCTGGTTTTGCATAACATCCACTCTTGGCATAAACTGGTGGCAGCTTAGGGGATGGCCAGTCAACTGGTTTTTAGAACTTGACCCTTTAGTCGGAATATCCACCCTTATTGCCACAGGCACAATATACAAGGGTCTGATCTGGGGAGTTGGAACTGTTATTCTGACGCTTGTTTTCGGTCGGTTTTTTTGTGGCTGGCTATGCCCATTTGGAGCTTTACATCAGTTTATCGGATTTCTCGGCAGGTTTGGCAGTAAAATATCAAGAGCACAACTCGCCAGATTAAATCAATACAGACCAGCACAAGCCATTAAATATGCCATTTTAATCTTTTTCATATCCTCAAGCATTGCAGCTCATCTGCTCAAAACAACTCCCTTGCTTATAACCGGACTGCTTGACCCGATTCCTTTTGTTTACCGACTGGTTAACCTGACAATCCTTCCATTTATAGATAACATGTTTTTGCATCTTAGCCCAAATCCTCGATTTTACGATGGGGCGTGGATTATCGGTGCGTTGGGAACTACAGCTCTGCTGCTCAATCTATGGATTCCACGATTTTACTGCCGTTATATCTGCCCGTTAGGAGCTCTTTTGGGCTGGATTTCCACTATCAGTTTTTGGCAGATCGGTAAAAAAATATCTCCATGCACAAGATGTCTGAAATGTCAGTTCAACTGCGAAGGGGCTTGCGAACCTATGGATGCAATTCGCATATCAGAATGTGTTATGTGCATGAACTGCCTGGATCAATGCGAATTTCTGACTTATCAGGCAGAATCATCCAGAGGAGAAATGCAATCTTTTAACAAGAAAGAAGCATTTTCACTCGACAAGACCAGACAACATGCCATTCCTGATAAGATATCTCACAAAACCGTGCCTGATATATCCCACAAAACCGTGCCTGATATATCCCACAAAACTATGCCTGACATATCCCACAAAACTATGCCTGACATATCCCGCAGAACCTTTGTAGCATCCGTGGTCTCCGGAGCAGCAATTATACCCATGATGAGTCTCAATGGCACAACAGGAAACAACTGGAATCCAGATTTAATACGCCCACCCGGGGCACTTCCTGAAAGCCAGTTCCTGTCAAGATGCGTAAAGTGCGGTCAGTGCATCAGAATCTGCCCTACCAACGTGATTCAGCCGGCAGATATTCTGACCGGAGGATTTGAGGGGCTCTGGACTCCTGCCCTCAATTTCAGGATCGGGTCAAGCGGATGCCAGCTTCACTGCATTGCATGTGGAAATGTGTGCCCAACAGGAGCTATTCTGCCTTTAAATTTGGATCAACGGGCAGGCATTAACAACTATGCTCAAAAAGGCCCAATCAGAATAGGCACAGCTTTTGTGGATCAAGGCAGGTGTCTTCCTTGGGCAATGAACAGGCCCTGCATTGTGTGTCAGGAAACCTGTCCGGTCAGTCCCAAGGCAATTATGATCAGCCAAGTTGTTGTAACGGTTAACAATGTGAAGGTTGAGTTGCAGCGTCCTTTCATAGACCCGAGCCGCTGCATAGGATGTGGAGTATGTGAACATGAGTGTCCGGTAAGGGGAAAACGGGCAATCAGGGTGACTGCTGAAAATGAATCTCGGAGTAGAGATCATGTTTTAGTTGGGAAATAAGGTAGCTACAGCAGTTTATGGCTCGTCAAAATTCGTGTAATCCTTTAAATATTACTGGTTATTAATGTAAAATTGTAACTACTCAGGCATAGTATAAAGTTAGGTGGAGCTACCGGGAATAAAAGGATTTCCTGTAAAGGCATTTTGGATTGCATTGATGACGTTGCAGCCGTTCTTTCGTACTGTAGAAATATACCCACGAATACGGCAAAAGATGTCAGCACCACAATCTGTGCGGAAGGTTCCGGATACTTTTTGCTTGACCTTGATCATACGAACGTCCCTTTCTCCTT
>JADGBP010000091.1:0-1513 GCA_015231395.1 Desulfamplus sp.
GATTTATAAATTCATACAGTAAAATCAAGGGAAAAAATCTATTTTTGAAGACAATTTAATGTGAAGAGTCTGTTGACATGATAATTTTATGAAATTTTTTCTTGCCAGCTCTGAGGAGAATCTCATTATTGTGGATATCTGCTGATGTAATCTTTTGATCAAAAGAAGTTACTCTTTGACCGTTAACATATCCACCGCCTTGTGTAATAAGTCTCCGAGCTTCACTTTTAGATTGTACAAGCTCTGAGATCACAAAAAGATCCACAGCAGGAATCCCTTGTTCACTATCAAGCAAGCTAATCTGACATACCGAGGAAGGCACGCTCTGCTCATCAGAGTAGTCTTTATTGCTGCTTTTTCTTGGTATATTGCTGGAAGGTATCAAAGTGTCTGGAATATCAGGATTACCGAACATGGCTGATGTTGATTTAAATGCATTAAGTGCTTCTTCAATACCATGGGCAATGGTGGTTGACTCAAAAGCTAAAATCGCCTTAGCTGCATTGAGTTGAGAACCCTCAAGTTTACCAACAACTTGAATTTCCTCCATGGGAAGAAATGTAAACAGAGCAAGAAAACGCACAACATCTGCATCATCTGTATTTATCCAGAACTGATAATATTCATAAGGTGTGGTTCTTTCAGGATCAAGCCATACTGCTCCCTTATGTGTTTTTCCCATTTTTATACCGCTGCTCGTGGTGATAAGGGGAAATGTGATGCCAAAAGCACTTTTTTGCTGAGTTCTTCTGACAAGATCAATTCCAGCTACTATATTGCCCCACTGATCGCTGCCACCCATCTGGAGCATACAGTCATACTGCTTAGCAAGCTCCATAAAATCATAGGCTTGAAGGAGCATGTAGTTAAACTCAATAAAATTCAACCCCTCTTCTGATTCAATCCGCATCTTATAGCTCTCAGCCTTGATCATGCGGTTAACACTGAAATGACGACCAATATCCCGCAAAAAAGGAATATATTGAAGAGACTTCAGCCAATCACCATTGTCAAGAAGCAACGCCTTGTCATCTGAAAAGTTCAGAAATCTGGAAAGCTGTTTTTTTATTCCCTCTTTATTTTCATCAATTTGCTCCTGAGTAATCACTTTTCGCATCTCTGTCTTACCACTGGGGTCACCGATTAATCCGGTTCCACCACCCACAAGTGCTATGGGTCTATGTCCCATCTGCTGCATATGAGCCAAAGCCATAATGCATACAAGACTTCCCACATGCAAACTGGAGGCTGTGGGATCAAATCCAATATAACATGTAGCTTTATTGTTATTAAGATAATCTTTTAACTCTTCTTCATGGGTGACAGCATCAATAAAACCCCGTTCTCGCAATATATCAAGGATACTCATTTGAATTGACTCCTTATTTATTTGTATATTCAACAGATCTGGTTTCTCTTATGACAACAACTTTGATTTGTCCTGGAAAGGTCAATGTTGTTTCAATTTTTTGGGCAATATCCCTGCTTAATAATACAGCATCGGTATCGGAAA
>JADGBP010000091.1:1611-3161 GCA_015231395.1 Desulfamplus sp.
ATTTATTTGTATATTCAACAGATCTGGTTTCTCTTATGACAACAACTTTGATTTGTCCTGGAAAGGTCAATGTTGTTTCAATTTTTTGGGCAATATCCCTGCTTAATAATACAGCATCGGTATCGGAAATCTTCTCACTTTCCACAAGAACCCTGATTTCCCTGCCTGCCTGTATAGCATATGTGTTTGAAACGCCTTCAAAGGAGTTGGCAACTCCTTCCAGCTCTTCAAGACGTTTGATATAATTTTCCAGTGTCTCTTTTCGTGCACCAGGTCTGGCTCCTGACAATGCATCCGCAGCCTGGACAAGATAGTCATAAACGCTTTCCGGCATTTTATCTTCATGGTGAGAGGCAATTGCATTAACAACTGCATCTGATTCTCCATGCTTTTTAGCGAGTTTTGAACCAATCAGGGCATGTGGACCATCAACCTCATGATCAATAGCCTTGCCAATATCATGTAAAAGTCCCATCCGTTTCGCAAGTTTAATATTAAGTCCAAGTTCAGCCGCCATTATACCAGCCAAAAAGGCAACTTCTACAGAATGTTGCAAAACATTCTGGGCATAGCTTGTACGAAATTTAAGCTGCCCCACAACTTTAATCAGCTCAATGCTGATACCATGCACTCCAAGGTCAAAAGCGGCCTGTTCACCCGCTTCCTTGATAATTAGTTCAACCTCTTCCGTCACTTTTGCAACTACATCTTCAATTCTTGCAGGATGAATTCTGCCATCAGATATCAAACGAGTAAGAGATAGTCTTGCAATTTCCCTGCGCACTGGATTGAAACCCGATAAAATAACTGCCTCTGGTGTATCATCAATAATTAAATCAATTCCGGTCGCAGCCTCAAGAGCTCGAATATTTCTTCCTTCCCTGCCAATAATTCTCCCCTTCATATCATCGCCAGGCAACTGCACTACAGAGACTGTCCTCTCTGCCACAAAATCTCCTGCATATCTTTGAATGGCTGTGGAAATGATCTTTTTTGCATCCTTATCTGCCCGTTCCTTGGCTTCACTGGTAATTCTCTTTACAAGTGAGGCACCTTCATGTCGTGCTTCATTTTCCATGGTTTTAAGAATAATTTCTTTTGCCTGCTCAGAAGTCAGACCTGAAATTTTTTCAAGCTCTTTTTTTGTATCTTCAAGAAGTTTAATATATTCTTGTTCCCTGGCTGTCAAAAGATCCATTCGGCTGTTTAGCTCTTTTTCTTTTGACTGAAATTCTATTTCCCTTTTTTGGAACTGATCCTGACGTTTATCAATATTTTCGATTCTCTGCAAAAGGCGTCTCTCTTCTTTTTTTAAATCCGCCCTTGCTTCTCCTGTTTCATTGTCAAAAGCACTTTTCATCTCAAAAAGACGGCTCTTGGCTTCAAGCTGAGCGTCCTTTATGAGAGTTTCAGCTTTTTTTCTTGCATCTTCAATAATTTGTATCTCTTTCTTTGCAACGTGTTCCAATCGGTAATTTAACTGTTTTATGGTTAGCCAGTATGCAGTTCCAGCCCCAAGAGCAAGTCCACATATTGAACTTATTACAATA
>JADGBP010000091.1:3258-8055 GCA_015231395.1 Desulfamplus sp.
ACTATGAAGAATAAGGGAAGTTTTAAGGTTTTTTTAAACCCCCGCATGGTGCCGTGTTGTCAATGTCTTTGAACCGAAGGTTCAATATGTGGATCCCCAATAATACTTTTAGGCTTTTCCTATTTACAGAGGAACATGCACACCGGTATCAGCGTGAAGACCCTTATTTTGTAATGTTAGGCAAAGGACATAACGCAATCACAAACATAGCAGGGGAGTCAAGCTCTCAAACTAACCATATGGAAAGTCTGTCAAATAATTGAAGACTGATTTGATTTTTTTTTTACAATAGAAACTATATAAGTCAATCACAGATTTCACGTTCAATTTTATCCAGCAAAGATGCCGTGCGATTCATTACATGAGACTCAAAACGGGCATACTTCAGCTTCAGTTCATTAAAATCATTAGATAAATTCATAGCAGCCAACAAAAGAATTGCCAATTTATGTCTATCTGAAGCTGTATTTTTGATATTTTTTTCTGCACTGACAATATATTGATTTAGTTCATCAATAATCTGTTCTGGCGTCTCAGCATTATTATCAGGCTTAAATCTGAATTTTATACCGTAAAGGTCAACCGTGATGATGCCATCTACTGATTTCTCTATACTTATAGAACCTTTAGCTTCTATGTCTGACCTCTTTTTTTAAAGTATCTCGGAAAAATTATCAAGTTTGGAAAGAAGCTTATCTATTTTTTCCTGAATAGCTGTTTGCTGTTCATTTTGCAGCCCCTCTTTTTCTTTTTTATCTTTAAGCTCTGATTCAAGAATTCCAACTTTTGATGTCAATTCGGCATTTTCAGCCTGTAAGGTTTGACATAGTTCTATTATAAAATCGACTTTTTCGTCAATGTCATTAAATTTTTTATCTATTGCTTCATTTTCCACTTCCACTACCTCACAAATCTTGAAATCGAATATAATTCATAGCATTTCACAAAGTCAAGTGAATTTATTTAGCATATTTAGCGTATTTTGTCATCATAACCAACCAATTGCTCTGCTTTTTTCAACTCTTCCAATGTATTCACCCCCATAACTTCTTCGGGGTTATTTCCAATAAAACATCCGGTACTGCCATCATTTTTAAAAGATATTGAAACCAGATCAGTTAAATAATATTCTTTTTGTACATTATCTGTCCTTATTAAATCAAGTGCAGATGTAAGAAAATCCTTTTTTATGCAATATACTCCTGAATTTACAGTCTTTATTTTTTTTTGATCCAATGTTGCATCGGCTTCTTCACAGATAGATATAAATTGATGATCACCATCGAATATAATTCTTCCATAGCCTTCTGGCTTATCAACAGTAACGCCCAATACCGATATATCGTGGTGATTGTCAAGATGATAATTAACAAAATTTTCAAGCGTCTCTTTTTTAATCAGAGGTACATCGCCACATAAAACAAGCACATGTTGGACACTCTTATTTAAAACTGGGAGTGCTGTTCTCACAGCATCTCCTGTTCCAATAAGCTGTTTTTGAAGCGCATAAGAAACTTTAAATTGACGATCTATCTCCTCTTTCACCATCTCCGCTTTATGACCAACAACCACAACAATATTGTCAAAAAATAGAGCTGATGCACACTCAACCACATAGTTAATCATGCTTTTACCACGAATGCGGTGCAGAACTTTTGGAAGATCTGATTTCATCCGGGTACCCTTCCCGGCTGCCAGTATAATTACACCAACTTCCGTCATATCCATGGAAACATCCCTAAATAAAGATAGAATTAAAAAAGAGTTTATGGGGAAAGAGCTAAAAAAGGGATACCCTAATATGTAGGGGTATCCCTCCATTTGAAATAAAATACAAAATAATAGAAATTTTCAGTTAAGTACCAAATATAAATTTCTATTATCTCATTACCACCTTATATTTACCTTAACAGGCTTAGGCTTTGCCGATGATTGAAAGTCTATGAATAGACCGTCTCAAAGCAGCCTCAGCTCTTATTAAGTCAATATCGCCGCGCGAGGCGAGCCTTTTTTCTGCTCTTTCTTTGGCTAACCTTGCTCTTTCGGCATCAATATCTTTTCTTCTCTCTGCGGACTCTGCAAGAACAGTTACTTTGTTCGGCAGAACTTCGGCAAACCCGCCGCTGATAAAAACGACCCTCTCTTTTCCAGAGCTGTCTTTATACCTGAGGGTTCCAAGTTTAAGCGAAGTCAAAAAGGTAGTATGCCCCTTGAGCACACCGAACTCACCTTCTGAACCAGGAGCCACAACAACCTGGGCTTCTTCACTTACAACAGTCTTTGACGGGGTAACCACTTCTAAAAATATATTCTCAGCCATTTTTACCCCCTGTATTATTTACCCTCTCTCATTTTGGCAGCTTTTTCAACCGCCTCTTCAATGGAGCCTACCATATAAAAAGCACCTTCCGGAAGATCATCATGCTTGCCTTCAATGATCTCTTTAAATGATCTTACTGTATCCTCAACCTTTACAAATTTACCTGCCATTCCTGTAAAGGTCTCTGCAACATGGAAGGGCTGAGAGAGAAATCTCTGAAGTTTTCTGGCACGCTGAACTGTTATTTTATCTTCATCAGAGAGCTCATCAATACCCAGAATAGCAATAATATCCTTTAGTTCCTTATATTTCTGAAGAGTCTGCTGAACTGTCCGGGATACCTGATAATGCTCTTCACCAATATAGGCAGCATCAAGAATTCTTGATGTTGAATCCAGAGGATCCACTGCCGGATAGATGCCAAGCTCTGCAATCTGACGTGAAAGAACAACCGTGCCGTCAAGATGGGCAAATGTGGTTGCAGGTGCAGGGTCTGTCAAGTCGTCAGCAGGCACATAAACGCACTGAACCGCTGTGATTGAGCCTTTGTCTGTAGATGTGATCCTCTCCTGAAGCTCACCCATATCAACCGCAAGTGTCGGCTGATAACCAACTGCTGATGGCATACGACCAAGAGTCGCTGAAACCTCTGCACCAGCCTGGGTAAAGCGGAATATGTTATCAATAAACAGGAGCACATCCTGCCCCTCTTCATCACGGAAATATTCGGCACAGGTCAATGCGGAAAGTGCAACCCTTGCTCTTGCTCCGGGAGGCTCTGTCATCTGTCCATAAACAAGTGCACATTTTGGAAGAACGCCCGAATTTTTCATTTCATGGTAAAGGTCATTTCCTTCACGGGTTCTTTCCCCAACTCCGCCAAATACAGAGATGCCACCGTGCTGCATTGCGATGTTATTAACCATCTCCATCATGATAACGGTCTTGCCAACGCCTGCACCACCAAACATACCCATTTTACCACCGCGGGGGAATGGCACCAGAAGATCGATAACCTTGACACCAGTCTCAAGAACCCTGACGCTGGTATCCTGATTAATAAATGCAGGGGCAGATCTGTGGATTGGTCTAAGCTTTGAACGGTCAATATCTCCAAGTCCGTCCACCGGGTTTCCCACAACATTCAAAACTCTGCCAAGGGATGCGGCACCTACTGGCATCATAATCGGGTTACCAGTATCTTTGACAAGCATACCTCTTTGAAGACCATCAGTTACATTCATACCGATACATCTTACTACATTATCACCAAGGTGCTGGGCAACCTCAATTACAAGGTTATCCTCCTGATCATTAATAACAGAGTTGGTCACTGTAAGTGCAGTGAGAAGGGGTGGAAGTTTTCCTGGTTCAAATCTAACATCAACAACAGCACCAAGTACCTGTGCTATTTTTCCTATATTTTCAGCCATGTATTCCTCCTGTAAAAGCTGTTAAATTCTATATATTTCAATATCATCCCTTAAGTGCCTCGGCACCCCCGACAATATCCATGAGATCTGCTGTAATGCCGGCCTGGCGTCTCTTGTTAAAGATGGTTTGTAATTCACCAATCATGTCTTGACATGCCTTTGTGGCATTTTCCATGGCCTTCATTCTTGCAGCATGTTCACTGGTTGAGGTCTGAAGCAATGCATTATATATCTGAATGAAAATATTCTTTGGCAGCAGCTCTCCAAGCAGAGCATCTGATGATGGCTCACAGATATGTTCTGCAAGATAGACAGAATCTTTCCCAGCAGATTGAGTTGACTCATCCTTTGTCATCTCATCCAGCGATTGAATGGGAAGAATCTGACTGATTACCGGCTCCTGTCGTGCCATTGTCTTGAAATTTGAATATATCAGATATACCTCGTCAACAGCTTCTTCAAGAAATTTATTAATAAGTTTCTGTCCCGAAGTTGATGCCACGCTGAAATCAAATTTTCCACCAACAACCCCAATATACTGGTCATCAATTGTCATTGGGGTATTTTTGGCCCAATCTCTGCCTTTTTTCCCAAAACATGTCAATGACACTTCCTTGCCCTGTAGGTTGTTTTTGATAAATTTATCAGCTTTGTCAATAAGGTTAACATTAAAACCGCCACAAAGTCCTCTGTCTGACGTACAGAGGATCACATTCACCTTTTTCACTTCTTCCCTTGGAACCAGAAGAGGACTTGCCTCTTCTCCCGCCTTTCCAGCAATGCTTCCCAGCACTTCAGAGAACTTGGATGCATAGGGTTTAAAAGCCTCCATGCTCTGCTGGGCACCACGCAGTCTGGAAGTAGCAACCATTTTCATGGCAGAGGTGATCTGCTTGGTCTTTTTTACACTGCTTATTTTTGTTTTTACTTCCTTTAAGGTTGCCATAAATATACCTTTAAAGCCTTTGAATTAATAAAAATACTATAAAAAAAAGAACCTGAGATATTGCCTGTTTGTTTATATCCATTCGTTTACCAGGCATC
>JADGBP010000092.1:0-5860 GCA_015231395.1 Desulfamplus sp.
TATCAACAATGAAAAGATGTCCAAATCATTGGGTAACTTCATCATGATCAAGGATATGCTTGCAAAATACCATTCTGAGGTTATCCGTCTGTTTCTTCTGTCAAAGCACTACAGAAGCCCCATTGACTACAATGAAAACTCAATGGATGAGGTGATCTCAAGTTTAGATAAAATCTACGCGTTTATGGATCGTGCGTATAAAGCCGGTATCTCTTTTCTGAATTACTCTCATGATGTCTCATCTACAGAAGCATCTTCAACTTTTTCAGAAGCATCTTCAACTTTTTCAGAAACATCTTCAACCTTTTCAGAAACATGGACAACATTTAAAAATGATATGGATGATGACTTCAACACAGCCAAAGCTATGGCAACAGTATTTGATACCGTAAAAAAAGGAAACAAGTTTCTGGACAAGTGCGGTGAATCCGTATCTTCACGCGGTGAATCCATATCTGAACCCAGTGAATCCATATCTGAACCCGGTAAATCCATATCTGAAGAAAACATGAAAATTCTTGAAACAATGTGCTCGGATCTTCGGAAGATGGGCAGTATCCTCGGTATTCTTTCCCAGACACCGGAAGCCTATTTCAAAGCAAAAAAAGAGGCTGGTCTTGCAGATGGTGTCATTGATTCCAAAATGGTTGATCAGTTAGTTATGGAACGAACAGAAGCCAGAAAATCTAAAAATTTTGCAAGAGCAGATGAGATAAGGAAACAGCTTGATGAGATGAAAATCATTCTGGAGGATGGTTCCAACGGTACAACGTGGAAATTTAGCCAATGAAATCTACAAAAACAAGTTGGTATAGTAAAATAATTAAAATAATCAGAATCATTCTGCCTGTATTGATTATTGGAGCAGGAATTGCTTTTGCAAAACATCTATATGACACCAAACCAGTTGCAACGCGGGCAAAACCAGTTATTTCACCGCCCCTTGTTGAAACTATAACTCTTGAGACTGTTGACCATGAAGTAGTCATCAGTTGCATGGGCAAGGTGATGCCATCTCAGACAATCGCTCTGAAAGCCAGAGTCGGGGGATTTGTAACCCAGACTTCAGAAGAATTTATTCCGGGTGGTATTTATCGAAAAGGAGATATTATACTAAAACTTGATCCTGATGATTTTCAACTTGCAATCAAACAGCAGGAGGCAATGCTGGAAAAGGCACAGGCCTCTTTGAAGCTGGAAATGGGCAAGCAGGATGTAGCAAGGGCGGAACTCAGACTTATGCAGAATACTTCTGGAAAAACCATTCTTGATTCAAACCTTGCTCTAAGAGTACCTCAGCTTGAACAGATAAAAGCAGATATCTCATCAATTAAAACGGATCTGGAACGTGCTCGACTTAATCTTGAACGAACAGTTATTAAAGCACCATTTAACTGCATGGTAATGAATATTTATGTAGAGGAAGGTTCTCAGATATCTTCTCAGGAAACATTGGCAACCCTGTCCGGTATTGATGAGTATCGTGTTGAAGCAACAGTTCCAGTGGATCATCTCAAATGGATTGAGTTTCCCCTTGATTCTGGAGATGCGACTAAAACTACAAGAGGAAGCGATGTTATTCTTATTACCCGAGATGGAGAGACCCGTCAGGGCGAATTGATAAGGCTGCTTGGAAGTTTGACAGATCAGAGCAGGTTGGCAAGGATACTTATACGCATTGAAGATCCTGTCTCTTTGAAAAAGAATAGAAAGAATCCTTTGTTAATAGGAAGTTATGTTCAGGCAGATATTCAAGGTAAAGTTATTGAGAATGTTTTCAGCCTGCCAAGATCTTCAGTAAGAGATGGTAATAAAATCTGGCTTGTTGAAAATAGAAATGTGCTTGCAGGAAACAGAAATGAGCTTGTTGAAAACAGCAAAGATGCTAAACAGTCTGAAAAGAGTGTGCTTTTTATAAAAAACATTGAGATATTGTGGAAAAACAGTGAGTCTGTTTTTATCAGAAGTGGGGTAAAATCTGGTCAGAAATTAGTAATCTCCGAGTTGTCTTCTCCGGTCAATGGCATGTTTGTTAAAATGGTAATCCCATAATCCACATCACTCCTCAAAAAAACCTCTATAATTCATCTCAAAAGTGTTCAAAAAAATGAAAGTTAAAACAGACACATATGACCACACTTAAAGGAACTCTACAGCGAATAACCTTCAAGAGCGAAGATAACCACTACACCATTGCCCGCCTGAAAATTCATGAGATCAAAGAACCTGTAACCATTGTGGGGCATCTTGCCGGGGTGGCAGAGGGAGAAATGCTCTCTTTGACCGGTAAATGGGTTTCCCACGCAAAATATGGTGAGCAGTTCAAAGTAGAGAGATTTGAGGTGACTCTGCCTGCAACTCTCGGTGGCATCAAAAAATATTTGAGCTCAGGCATGATTAAGGGCATTGGTGAATCCATTGCAAAAAAAATTGTGGGTCATTTCAAGGAACAATCGCTTGATATAATCGAAAATGAGCCTCACAGACTATGCGAAATAGATGGAATCGGTAAAGCCAAGATGACCACCATCTCCCGTGCATGGGATCAGCATCACTCTGTCAGAAAGGTTATGCAGTTTCTTCAAGAGCATGGTATTGGAATTTCCCACGCATCAGCTATTATCAATTTTTATGGAAGAGACGCTCTTAAAGTGCTTCAAGCCAGACCATATCAACTATCAAGAGATATTCCTGAAGCAGGCTTTGAAGTTGCTGATGCCATTGCCCTTAAAACCGGAACAGCTTTAGGGGATCCTGAGAGGATAAAGGCATCACTTATTTATCTTCTCCTTAAAAATGAGACTGACGGTCATGTGTTCTGTGAAAAAAACGACCTGCTACAGCGTTGTGTACGTCTTACAGGTGCGGATTTACAAATCATTGAACCTGCACTCATCAATCTGCATCACAGTAAAGAGATAGTTCTTGAGAATGATATAAATGGTTTGGGGAAGAATACAAAGGGTTTGGGGAATAATATAAATGGTTTAGGGAATCATACAAATGGTTTGGGGAATGATATAAATCATTTTAAGAATGGTATAAAAACTTTGCAAAATCCAATTCCCATTTGTTCGGTTTATACCCGCAAAATGCATCGGGCGGAAACCGGCATAGCCTTGAAAATCAAAGCCATGCTATCCATATCTGTTCCTGACTACGGCATAGACGACGATATCATTGCAATGGAGATTCTCAACCGGCTTGCACTTAAACTTTCAGATGAGCAGAGCGATATTGTCAGACAAATTCTTCTCCACAGGGTAACAGTGATAACAGGTGGTCCAGGTACGGGCAAAACCACTCTTGTCAGGGCTGTATGTGCAGTATTGGGTAAACTTCACAAAAAGGTGATTTTGGCGGCACCTACAGGTAGAGCAGCCCGCAGACTCTCCGAGGTGACTGGCAGAAAAGCGTCCACCCTGCACAAAATGCTTCTGTATGACCCTGATGCTGAATTTTTTGGCAAAAATCAGGACAATCCCCTGGATGCTGATGCGGTGATAGTGGACGAGGCATCCATGATAGATACTCTTTTAATGTATCATCTTATGCTTGCCGTTCCCATGAACGGGATGCTTGTTCTTGTGGGGGATATTTTCCAGCTTCCCTCGATTGGCCCTGGAAATGTACTGTCCGACATTATAAACTCAGGCGTGGTAAAGACTTTTTCTCTCACAAAGATATTCAGGCAGGCGGAGCAAAGCCCTATTATCCTTAACGCTCACTGTATCAGAAATGGTCAAATGCCGGTTTTGGAAAAACAAGACAGGGAAGCGGCTCTTTCTGAGTTCTATTTTATTGAAAACAACGAGCCTGAACGAGTGGTTAGAACAATCACGGAACTTTGCAGTTGCCGGATAAAAAACGCCTTCAGCCATATTGATGAGATTCAGGTATTGACTCCTATGCACAAAGGAGAGGCTGGTACCATAAATCTTAATCAGCATCTTCAAAAGGTGCTTAACAACCGACCCGGCGGAATTGAGAGCATGGGAATTTTATTTAAAACTGGAGACAAGGTCATGCATCTTAAAAACAATTACCAAAAAGAGGTGTTTAACGGAGATATCGGGGTTGTTGACGAGATTATAAAATCAGAAAACCGACTTGTGGTAGATTATGACGGACGTCTTGTGGATTATGATATTATGGAACTTGATGAACTGACTTTGGCATATGCTGTTTCCGTGCATAAATCTCAGGGTTCGGAATATTCGGCAGTTGTTATTGCTCTGACTACCATGCACTATCCGCTTCTCCAGAGAAATCTGCTTTATACAGCCATGACACGGGGTAAAAAACTTGTGATTCTTGTTGGATCAAGAAGAGCTGTTGAAATAGCTCTGAACAACAATCGCACCGATTTTCGTCTTTCTGGTCTTTGTCAGAAAATCCGGGGTGGTTCCCTGTGTTAATGAGTACGTTACTCGTAGAACATAAGCCGCTTTGCTGCAATTATTGCAGTATTGAAATTACCGCATACAAACAAGTAAGTTACCTGTACAAAATTAATAAGTTACCCCTGCAAATGAATAAGAATGATATTGACAATTTTACTTTAATATGAAAATCTGGCACATTCAAAAATCTTGTTTTAATTACAAGCAAATTACAAGCAACTTCGGGATATTTTTATAGATATTTACAAACGAGAGACATAAAGATATTTATAGACAAGAGTCATAAAATATTATCCAAAATTTTTATAATGCCCGAATTTTTAAGGAGAACTCTTCTAATGCAACAGGCAGTAATTGTAAGTGCGGTCAGAACACCTCTGGGAAGTTTTGGAGGAACATTAAGCAAAATTGGAGCTACAGAGCTCGGTGCCCATGTTATCAAAGAGGCTATTAAGCGTGCTAACATTGATCAAAAAGAGATCAATGAGTGCATAATGGGCATGGTGCTTCCCTGCGGTTACGGGCAGAATCCTGCCAAGCAGGCAGTTGTCAAGGCTGGTCTTCCCTGGGAAGTGGAGGCAATTACAATTAACAAAGTGTGCGGTTCTTCTCTTAAGGCAGTCATGCTTGCGGCTCAGGCAATTCAATGTGGAGATGCCGAAGTTGTCATTGCGGGTGGCATGGAGAACATGAGCATGGCTCCCTATTATATGGAAAATGCTCGCTGGGGACATCGCATGGGACCGGGAACAATTGAAGACCACATGGTTCATGATGGTCTTTGGGATGTTGTCAATGATTTTCATATGGGCATGTCAAATGAGCTGTGCTGTGAAAAGTGGGATGTTTCAAGGGACGATCAGGACAGATTTGCTGCTGAATCTTACAAAAGGGCATGCAAGTCTATTGCAGATGGACGCTTTAAAGATGAAATAGCTCCGGTTGTCATTCCACAGAGAAAGGGAGATCCAAAAATCTTTGATACTGATGAGTGTCCTCAGGAGACAAACTATGAGATGCTCTCAAAAATGAAAGCGGCATTTAAAAAAGATGGCGTTGGTACTGCGGGCAATGCATCTATAATCAGTGACGGTGCCTCTGCCCTGATTCTCATGAGCAAGGAAAAGGCTCTATCGCTTGGCTGTACAATAATGGCGGAAATTGGTGCTCAGGCATCTTTTGGCATGGATATGAAATATGTTCTCATGGCACCTATTCTTGCAATTCCCAAGGTTCTAAAAAAAGAGGGCTGTTTAATTAGTGATATTGATTTATTTGAAATAAATGAGGCATTTAGCGGAACTTCAGTTGGAATAAACAAGGTTCTTGAGCTCGATCCGGCAAAGGTCAATGTAAATGGCGGAAGCGTTGCCCTTGGACATCCGATTGGAGCAAGCGGTGCAAGAGTTTTGACCACCCTTTTATACGAGATGCAGAAACGGGACGCCAAAAAAGGC
>JADGBP010000092.1:5958-8023 GCA_015231395.1 Desulfamplus sp.
GAGCTCGATCCGGCAAAGGTCAATGTAAATGGCGGAAGCGTTGCCCTTGGACATCCGATTGGAGCAAGCGGTGCAAGAGTTTTGACCACCCTTTTATACGAGATGCAGAAACGGGACGCCAAAAAAGGCCTTGCATCCTTGTGTCTTGGCGGCGGAGAAGCAGTGGCATTGGTAGTTAACAGATAGAAAAACATATTTGGAATCAAGCCCAACGATCATAAAGGAATTAAGAAAATGGAAATTAAAAAATTTGGAGTCATTGGTTCAGGACAGATGGGAAACGGCATTGCACAGGTGGTAGCCGCAAGTGGTCTTCAAGTGCTTATGAGCGATATCAAAGAGGAGTTTGTCGCAAAAGGCGTTGCCAACATCAGAAAAAATCTTGAAAAAAGTGTCAGCAAGGGTAAACTTGAACAGTCTGAAATGGATGCCACGCTTGCCAGAATCAAAACCACTGTGAATCTCACGGATATGGCAGATGTAGATTTTGTTGTTGAGGCAGCTGTTGAGAGAGAAGATCTTAAATTCAAGATATTTGAGGATCTGGATAAAATATGTCCTGCTCACGCCATTCTCTCCACAAATACATCGTCAATTCCCATTGGCAGAATTGCAGCCCGTACAAAACGCCCTGACAAGGTGATAGGAATGCATTTCATGAACCCTGTGCCGGTCATGAAACTTGTTGAGATAATCAAGGGACTTCCCACTTCTGAAGAGACATTTTCGATAACATGGGAGTTGAGCAAAAAATTTGGAAAAACTCCGGCTGAGGCAAATGACTTCCCTGGTTTTATTGCCAACAGAATCCTGATGCCTATGATTAACGAAGCAGTATTTTGTCTGTACCAGAGCGTTGGCAAAGCCGAGGATATTGATACTGTCATGAAACTTGGCATGAACCACCCGATGGGACCGCTTGCTCTGGCTGACCTTATTGGTCTTGACACCTGTCTTGCGATCATGGAAACCCTTTATGACGGCTTCAAGGACTCTAAATACAGACCCTGTCCGCTTCTGAGAAAGTATGTTGAAGCAGGCTGGCTTGGCAGAAAATCAGGTAAGGGTTTTTACGATTATAAATAATTTTTCCGTATGACTTCAATGGGTTAAGAGACTGCCTATTTAAATAGGCTCTTAACAACTGGGGAAAACATAAAGTAGATGGAACTTTACACTCATGGTGCTCCGCCACAAGAAATTGAAAATAGAATTGCACGGCTTCAGAAAATGCTCTCGGAGCAGGATATTGATGGGGCACTAATACTGCAAAAGTCGGATTTTTTCTATTTCTCCGGAACTCTTCAGCAGGGGTGGTTCTATATACCGGCTCAGGGCAAGCCTCTGTTGATGATTTTCAAGGACTTTGACAGAGCAAAGGCAGAGTCCCCTATCCAGTCAGTTATATCTATTATAAGCCCCAAAGAGATCCCCGATATATTGCGAAATATGGGTTATCCTTCCCTTTTGAATCTTGGCATGGAACTGGATGTTCTTCCTGCAAACCTATATTTTCAATACAGCACAATTTTCAAATCCTCAAAAATCAAGGATATCTCAACCGGAATACGTCTGATTCGGGCGGTAAAATCCTCTTATGAAATTGATCTGATTGAGAAGGCTGCGGTTATGTCAGATAAGGTTGCAGCAAAGGTTCCTGAAATACTTGAAGCTGGCAAGAGTGAGGTCGCTTTTGCCGGAGAGATTGAAGCTTTTGCCAGAAGCCTTGGACATCAGGGCATTATCAGAATGCGTTTATGGGGAAGCGAAATTTTTTATGGGCATATAATGTCCGGAGCCTCGGCAGCAGTGCCCAGTTACATGGCTTCACCTACCGGAGGATATGGGACTGGATCTGCAACTTCACAGGGTGCAGGATTCAAAAAGATAGAGAAAAATGTACCTGTGCTGGTTGATTATGTGTTTGCTCTGAACGGTTATCTGGCAGCAAGATCTGACGGCCTACGGCTGTTTGTCTCAATGCATTTTGCCACCTGACGCAGAGTCTCGTCCCCACCTTGATGACCATAGTTGTCGTTATATGGTTTAAAAAAATCAATATCAC
>JADGBP010000093.1 GCA_015231395.1 Desulfamplus sp.
TATATAAAAGCAGGTGATATTTATCAGGTCAATCTTTCCCAGCGTTTTACTACAGGCTTTCAGGGTGATCCATATGCCCTGTTTCTGAAACTTTTTCAGAAAAATCCCGCTCCTTTTTTTTCTTTTGTCAATGCCGGAGATCATCAGATTATATCCACATCCCCCGAGCGTTTTATCAAACGGAATGGTGATTTAATCGAAACTCGACCAATCAAGGGTACGATGCCCAGAGCTAAAAAGAATCATGAAGGTAAAACTCTTGATAGTCAGAAAGATAAAGCTCTTGGTGAAGCACTTTTAAACAGCTTTAAAGACGATGCCGAGCTTTCCATGATTGTGGATCTGATGAGAAACGATTTGGGAAAAGTTGCCATGGGTGGCACTGTAAGAGTCAAAGAGCATAAGCGTCTTGAACCTTATGACAATGTATTTCATCTGGTTTCCATTGTTGAAGCTACTTTGGCACAGGGGAAGTCCAGTGTGGATATTATCCGTGCCACGTTTCCAGGAGGTTCTATAACCGGATGTCCCAAAATTAGATCAATGGAGATCATTGACGAGCTTGAGAGTGTCAGAAGGCATGTCTATACCGGTTCCGTGGGTTATATCAGCTTTCATGATACAATGGATCTTTCAATTGCGATAAGAACAGCCGTAGTCGCTGGCGGCAAGATCGGCTTTTCTGTTGGTGGTGGAATTGTCTTTGATTCTGATCCTGAGAAAGAGTATGAAGAGACTCTGCATAAAGGTAAAACCTTGATAGATATTTTAAGTTCGCCTGATATATCTCAGCCTGAAAATTATTCATCACATTTAATATCTGACCGTAAAGCATGGGCAAATGGCAGAATCATGGATGAAAAAAAAGTGGCAATTCCCGCACATTTTACAGGATTTCACTACGGTGCTGGACTCTTTGAAACAATGAGAGTTGAGAAGGGAAGAGTATTGCGTTTAGAACTGCATCTTGAAAGGATTGCTTTAAGTTGGTCTGCCCTGTTCAACGAAAAAATTCCTGAAATAAGTTGGCAGAACATTATTGACAAGTTGATCTTCCTGAATGGGCTTGAACAAAAAACGGCTGCTGTCAAGCTGATCATTGCCCGTGGAGAACGTGGGGCAGACTGGGAGCAAATTCCTTCTGTAGATGGACAGACTGATTTTTTTGCACTGTTTGCCCGTCCTTATATTCATCGATTAGAGATTAAAAATAAACGGTTATGTCCGAATTTGGTCGTCCCGAATAATGATAATGTGCATTTGCATGGTAATTTCAATGACGGGCTTGCTTTGATTACGTTTCCTGAAAAAAGATATACGCCATTGGCTGCACATAAATCTTTGAATTACTTGTACTACTATTTTGCAGCTTTTTACGCAAAAAAAAATCATTGTGATGAGGCTCTTGTTCTTAATGCTAATGGCACAGTGTCAGAAACCAACAGCGGCAGCCTGATATCAGTTATGGAACGTAAGGTTATTATTCCCGAATCTGATTATGTGCTTCCCAGCGTGACCTTGAATGCGGCTTTGGGGCTTTTTTCCAACGCGGGATATGAGATTTTAAGAAAAAAAATTGTTCCGGAGGAATTTTGTTCAATGCAGAATATTATGGTTCTCAATGCACTTATGGGGGCTGTTAAGGTTCTTTCTATTGATGGGAAAACGATTTTCCATACAGATGATGATTTGTGTGGCTGGTTAAACAAAGGGCTTTTGATTACCTTTTGATGGAATTATAATTCTATTTTGTTAAGTTTTAAATCGTCACATACGCTCAGAACCACACGTCTTTGCGTATGCAAAATGTGAGCGATGGATTGAACTTCTAACAAAGTAGAAGTTCAATCCATTTTTTTGAGCATATAATAAATATCCCCTTAACAACAAGCTGCTAAGGGGATATTTTAATGTGAAAACTTAATCACAAACAAAACTTGATGGTTTCGTAAAAATTTATAAATCGGCAGATCTACAATTCGCAATATATTTGTTTTATTGAACGCCTATTTTAGAAAACCAACTTTTTACGAGACCATCAAGCTTGAGCCAAAGTTTTATTTTACTTAATATAAAATCATTTTTTACAAGTTTAATTAATTAGATAAAAAGTTTTTAACTTCGTCAATAGTAGAGATAAGTGTGTATGAATATCCAATCTCAAAATCTACGGGAGCTGGGGTTGTAGCCTCTCCAATTGCAATACAAATATCACCGAAAGATAAATCGCTGTTTATACTAACACTAACAGTAACTTGTTGCCCATCTACTCCCGCTCCCATTATAGCTTCAAAAGCGACACCGCTATCTTGAGAAGAGGGGCTTCCAGGAGATAAACAAATTGAAACTTGGGCTGTAGCAACTGAATCGTTAGCACCATAAGAACGACCTGTAGATGTGAAAGCAGCTATATTAGACGTGTCTAAAGATATTAAATCATTGACAACTAAAGGACTGAACATAATTCCAGCAGCTATATTAGACATATCCACAAAGTCTTCAGTTTCCTTGCCGCTATAAGCTATGCTTATTGTCATATTTTCAAGCAGAGACCTAAGTTCACTACTATTAACAGAAGATAATGCTTTACTGAATTCAGAAGCTATAGTAGCTGGATCAACAGCTTTGGTAGCATTAATCATCGCTTGGAAGTCAAAATTAGCGTTTGCTATAGCACCAATAAATTTTTTATATTCTCCGATTATCTCATTAATTACTGCTTCAACTGCTGCCAGAATAAGTTGTTCAACCAAATCTTCTGCTAACTCAATACCTTTTTTAAGGTCTTCGCCTATCTCCTCAACTGTTCTTAACCCTAAATGTGCTACATCTTTAACAACATCAGCTGCTGCTTTTCCAGCATCCTCTACTGCATCTACTCCTTTCTCTACTGCTGTCTCTACTGGTTTTGTTACAACGTTTACAGTAGAGGTGGCTACAGAGGATATGCTGCTCCAAAGAGAATCTATAATAAAACTACCATTCCTATATTCTGCAAAAGATGGAAGATTCAAACTACCAATAATAGTGGTTACAGGAATGATAAATTTACCATCTTCAACAAATGGCACTTCCATTTCAAAAATAGTAAACTCTTCTTGCCCAGTAACTATATTTTCCGCACTAAAGGTTACATTAGGAGGATCTCCTAAAAAATCAGATTTGCTGTAAAATGAGGCAAAACCGTTTAAACCACCAATAAAAGGTTTTGCAATTCTATGAGGTCTGTCTGAAAATATAGTAATATTAGATCCTGCATCAACTACAAAATGTTCGCCGATATTCTTTCCACTATATGTTCCGCTTTCTTTAAATGAAATGCTTTTAGCTGCAATCATAAATAAAAACGATACTAAATCGTTTTGGGACATTTGAAGCACAGTAAAATTTTTTAAATCATTGTCAGCTTTAAGCACCATAGAATATGAAGCTTCATTTATTTCAATTCTGGAGATTTCTAATGTCATATTAGATACATCAAAGGTGGTATAATGCGTTTTATCAACATAATCTGCTGAGGAAACATCTGTGAGTTGAAATATTAGTGAGTTATTAGAATCCAATAGTTTAAAGGTTGCTTTAAAATATTGGTCTCCTACTCTTATTTGAGGAAGAGTCATAATACCATCTATTAGCTGTATATTAGCCCCCTCAACTTCGTCAGCAGCATAAAGCGTACTCGACATCATCATTATTAAAGGTAGTAAACAAGCAAGTCCGATAATAAGAATTTTCTGCTTAAAATCTAATCTCTTCATAATATCTCCTGTGTTGATAAATATAAATTTAGTATCGCAATCAACATTTGATTTGCGACTTTGTTATAAGCTTCCTTTTTCTAAACATACTTAATTAATAATGTCAATAAAAAATCAATCTTTTAGCCCGCCATTTTTGAGAGCGTTATAGCGTGCTCTTGCAAAAAGATTTAGTGGTGCATATATAGCGAAAGTATAGACGACTTGTGATAACTGAAGAAGATACGAAGAAGAGTTATTTAAAAGCTCGATTATCAAGTTTTTACTCTTTGTAGATTCAAAAAAACAATGTTAATATTGACCTGAATCCGTGACACGCTTTTTGATATATCTTGAAATTATTGGGAAAAATTGATTTGTTGCTTCACCTGCAAGGTGAAAGCCATAATTAAGTTTTCTGAAGAATTTCAATTCTTATCAATTTTTATGCCACGGATTTAGGTAAAAATAAACGATAATGACATCTTTATACAATTTAAGGACAATAAGATATGATAAGAACTTTTTCTGTCTGTTGTGCAGTCCTCTGTACATTGATTATGATTATAATTTCAGGTCATGGAGCAATCGCAGGTGAGGCAATTGCGAATGAAGTAAATGCAGGTGAGGCAATTGCGAATGAAGTAAATGCAGGTAAGGCAATCGCAGGTGAAGCAGCAACCACGAGCGAGGCAGTCGCAGCAGCTAAGACAACCACGAGTGAGGCAATCACGAGTCAGAGGGTCGCAGGCGAAGCAATTACGATTGAGGCAGGGACAGGGGTAGGGGAAGCAGGTATAAAAAAAGTTCCTGCCGCAAAAGTCCCCATAGAAAAAGTCTCCAAATCAGAAATCTTCAACACAAAATTCCCTAAAGCAAAAATTCCCAAAGCAGAGTTTGAAAATCCTGAATTTACTTTTCGACCAGTTCCTGAAGGGACAAAGGTGGTTCATGAGTTTGTTGTTAAAAATAGAGGTAATGAGATTTTGCGGATTAAAAAAGTAAAAACTGATTGAGGCTGTACTGCTGTTGATTATGACAGGGAAATTCCCCCGGGCGGGGAGGGCAGAATAAAGATAAGTGTTGATACCTCTGGACACTCAGGCAAAATTATGGCTAAAGCCATTTCAGTACATACAAACGATTCTCAAAATTCATCTGTGAAATTAAAGATTTCAGGAAGTGTAGAAGACATTGTAAATATTTCACCGAGGACAGTTAGGTTATCAGGTACTGTATCCCAATATATCGAGATTGCGATGACAGTTAAAATAACGCCAGTAGAAAAATATCCTTTTTCCATAACATCATTGCAGTTAAAAGATGGCATCAATATCATGGCTCATTTCAAAAAATCTGATCTACCAACCGGAAGTTGGGATATTAAAGTGAGCAATATAAGAGAAAAAGCGGGTCGTTACTTTGATGAAATTACCCTTACAACAGACAGCACGATTGTGCCTGAAATCAAAATTAATGTATTTGGAAATATAACAGATTGATGCAACACGGGAAACGGATTGTATTGTAATTCCAGATTGTAATTCCAATTGCCCCGAATTATGAAAATAATAAAGCATTTTCAATGGTAAATCATAAAGTATTTCCCGTGATAAAGATTATAATTACAACAATCAGTGATGATAACAGCATAAGATCACAAGCCATTTTTATTTTTTCTCTTCCGGGATCCGGAAATGATTTGCCGATATAGGGCTTTTTGACAAGTGTGCCGTGATAATAGTTGGGGCCCCCAAGTTTTACTTGAAGAGCACCTGCAAATGCCGCCTCTGGGTAGCCAGAGTTTGGACTTTTATGCTCCATGCCTTCATTAATAGCGGTTTTAAAAGCAAGTTTTCCCCGTTTCAAGGAAAGAACAGCCGCGGCAATGGAGATGATAATCACAGAAATCCTTGCAGGAATAAAATTGGCTGCATCATCAATTCTTGCCGAGGCTCTGCCAAACAGTATATATTTCTCATTCTGGTATCCAACCATTGAGTCCAGTGTATTTACCATTTTATAGGCAACCGCTAACGGAACGCCCCCCACAAGAGCAAAGAATAGTGGAGATAGGAATCCATCAACAAAATTTTCAGCCACAGTCTCCACTGTTGCTTTGACCACACCGGTTTCATTCAGATACTTTACTTCCCTGCCCACAATCATGGAAACTTTCTCTCTTCCCTCATCAATACCGCCATTTTCAATAGCATTTTTCACATCTGATGCTGCTCTTTCCAGAGTTCTTGCCGAAAGACAGAAAAACATAAGTATTACCTGAACCACAATGCCAGCCATCGGGTGGATGATACAAGATAGCTTCACTGCTGCAAAGGCAGTTACCCATGTGGAAAATATCAGAAACAGAGCAAACAGAAGACCTGCGTAAAAATCATTTTTAATAAACAACTTTGATTCAAGAGGCGGAGTATTCGACCCTGTCTTTGCGATCAAGTTTCTAAAAGGTGCTTCAAAAAAAGATATGGCATTGCCCATCCAGATAACCGGATGAGGCAGCCATATAGGATCGCCAAGCATCATATCCATTACATAGGCTGCAAGAACAATATAACAGAGAGAATCATCAATCATTTGTAAATTGTTCCTATTAAATATTTTAGAGAATCATTAAACAATTGTAAATTATTCCTATTGAATATTTTTAAGAATTCTGACCAGCTTCATGTTTGTCTCCCTGTCCCTGAGTGAAAAGCGGACAAACCGGTCAGAAAGCCCATAAAAATTGGCACAATCACGGATCAGGATTTTATGCTCTCCTGCAAGACCGCACACATCATTGGATTTCATCTTTCCGGTTAATTGAGCAAGCAAAAAATATGTCTGTGACGGATAGAGTTTGAGTTCAATACAATCATTAACTGCATCTTCAAAAACCTTTTTTTCCATTTTAACAAAGGCTCTGGTCATCTCAAGGAATGGATTTGTTTTTTCAGGATTTTCCAGAATATGAATAGTGGCAGCCTGAGATAACGCATTGACCGACCATGGCTGATAATATTTCATAAATTTTTCGATCACTTCAGGATATGCACACAGATAACCGGTTCTAAGTCCGGGAATCCTGAATATCTTGGACATGGAAGAGAGTACAATCAGATTTGGAAAAGAGGTCTTTGCAACCAGAGTTGTTTTTTCCGCGTCTGCCAAAAATGGAAGATAGGATTCGTCAATGACAAAATAGGTGGAAGAATGATGTTTCAGCAGCTCAATAATGGTATTAACCGGAATCAGGGAGCCTGTAGGGTTATTGGGGTTGCAGATAATGACTGTATCTGAGCTTTTTGCCATCTCACTGATTTTATTAATATCTGGTTGAAATAGATGCTCTTTGTCTGCCATACAGAACTCAAACGGAACATTATTCATGATGCAGCTATCGCGGTAATCTGCGTAGGTCGGTCCCACAATCAGAACTTTTCTGGACTTTAAGGCGATGGGCAAAGTGTAGATAAACCATGTGGTGCCATTTCCGCCCATGACTCTGCCGGCAGGCACTTTGTAATATCTGCTGAATGCCATCACCATATCCATGGCATCAGGCTGGGGAAGGGCTCTGACGAGATGGATATTTGCTGCAATAAATTCCTCCAGACCCTCCGGAGGTCCTAAAGGATTTATGTTGCTGCTCATGTCTGTTATCTCATCAATAGAACAATCATGCTGTGCTGCAAGTGCCTGCACATTACCCCCATGACCTTTAATCATAATTTAAACTCCTGAACGTCTTTACTTATAACCCTTATTACTGTAATCATGATTTTTTTCCTGTATTAGTAATTCTGCAAACAAGCATTGAGAGCCTGTTTCTAAATTCAAAAACTCTAATTCTAAATACGAAAGTCTTAATTCTAAATACGAAGATTTTAAACTAATTTTATGGAAATAAATATTTCAAATAAAGATTTCAGCATATTATCAGAATTGATCTATGCAGAGTCAGGTATCAACATTCATATTGGTAAAATGGAGCTTCTAAAGTCCAAAATCGCCAAGAGGATGAGAACCACAAAAATATCTTCCTACCATGACTATTTTAAATATCTGGTAGAGAATAAAGATGAAATCATAGAATTTATAGATACTGTAACCACTAATCACTCATTTTTTTTGCCACTCACGGATCATGAAAACCAAAATACAAAATATGTTTTCACGATCAAATAAAATCTCCTGCAAAACTGATATTTTATACTTATGCTTGATTTTATTGGATAAAATTTAAATTTTG
>JADGBP010000094.1 GCA_015231395.1 Desulfamplus sp.
AGCAGAGGCATAACAACCCAATGATTGGCGTGAATATCTGTAAATACTTTGCCTTGAGAATCAACACTTACATTTTTACCCATAACCTTTATGGTCAGTCTGCCTTCCGAAAAGATGCCTCCAAGCTGTGCGGCTTTTGATGAAAGGTCAATATTCGCGATTGCTTTTTTGTAATCCTCCATCATTTGAGAAGCCCCTTGGTCAGCCAAGGAGCTTTCCTGCTGCATGTCTTTGAATTGTTCAATAATATCCGCAGGTAATCGCGGACACTCATCAAGTCGTTTCTCTCCTTTGAATACCGCACCTGCAAAAGCAAGACAGGTGCGTTTATAGCACTCCTGACAATTGGATTTTTCCAGAAGTTTAAAAACTTCCATAGCATTATTGAAACGAGACATATTGATTTTACACCATTCGTTCAAAAACAATTTTGTGACCAACCAGATTCATTGATTTTATTCGTCCTTTGATGGTCTTTTGTTCTCCGAAAATACTCACAATCCTGTAACTGACATTATTCTCTTCAGGTTCTATAACATCAACAGCTTCCATCAAAAGTTCCTCTTTTCCATCTTTGATCATATAGGCGTTTGCTTCACACATTTTTAAAGACCTCCTTAAGTTCATTTTCTACAAGACATTTTATAAGGTGCGGCAGGGGTTCTCTTTGAACTCCAATAATTACCACATTTTCCTGACTAAGCGGGAGTAAAATTTTTAACGCTGATGCGGACATTATGGCTTCGGCCATTTTAGGGGTCAACTCGCCCATCATGGAATTTGCCCATGTAATGGCAATTGAACCGATAATGACTTCGGCTTTTCCAACAGTATGGACAATGGCGTTTTCTCCTGATGCTGCCCTGTTCGCTCCAGCCTTCAGCATCTGAGAAGCGGCAATTGCATTTGTACCCATTGCCGTTATTTCTACTGATTCTCCGTAAACTTCTCTTAAATATTTAATAATGGATATTCCTATACCGCCTCCTTGTGCATCTATAACGCAAATTCTTTTCTCCAAATTTTCTCTCCTATTCTCCAAATTATCTATTCGCCGTTGCACCTGCGGAAACAGACCACGGCTACTCAAGTCAAATTAAGCGGGTTGTTAGGCATTACGCCCTTGTTTATTGACTTCTGCGAGCCATTTTTCCCGTTTTTGCAAGCTTGAGCCTTTTATTGAGCCAAAACTCGAAATACGAACAGGCTTTATGCCACAAAATTCAAGGATTGTGCGTTTCATTTGATTGTGCCCCGGCATACGAAATACCCAGCGGAAATACCATGGGGGCGTATCCATAGTTACCAACAAGTGGGCTGAACGCCCGGACAACAAACTGTCCCAAAATGCCGAACCTTCCTTGAATTTGAAGGCAAAACCCGGAAGAAAGACACGATCAATAAATCCTTTTAGCAAGGCAGGTATTGCTCCCCACCAAATAGGATATACAAAAACGATGTGTTGTGCCCAGGTGATTGCCGCTTGAGCAGCAACCAAATCAGGTTCAAGTTCCTGAATTGTTGCATACCCTTCGTGAAGCACTGGATCAAAAGACAGATTAGCGAGGGATATGAGTTTAACTTCATTTCCGCCTACTTTGGCACCCGTTATATATGAATCGGCGAGGGCATTGCAAAAACTATTTTTTGCAGGATGGCCAAGAATTACAAGAATACGTTTATGCATAATCATTGCTCCTGTGTCTAAGGAATGGTGTGGTGATAAAATACTTTCCCCAATTGAAGTGGGGAAGGTATAAAAAAATCCATGTTTTTTTTAATTAGCCCAAGGCGGTTCTTAAATCTGATATTGTGACTATTCCACTTTTTTGGTAGATTTAAATAATTGGAATATCGACTAATTTCTTTTTATCATCAATGATGTTTGATGTGAATTCAAATAAACAACAATTTTATTGTTTGTCAACTGTTTTATACTGATGTAAAAGAGAGTTATGGCAAACTTTGGATTCAATCTAAAAAGGGATAAACTCTTTTCAATCCTGCAATAATCACAACAAAGTTAATTATATTTTAAAAAGGAGGTTCAAATGAAACCGGACGCAAAACAGATAATAACCGCAGTATCCATATTTATTATATCTATCGCAGCGGAATACATCTCCCCTGCCCTGCTTCAAGCTGTTGATAACAACAGAGTCAGAGCAAAAATCGGCATTCAGATACAGCCGAAAACCACAAGTCCTTCTGCTTCAGTCAAAGACTCTTCTGCTTCAGCCACAGACTCTTCTGCTTCAGTCACAGACTCTTCTGCTTCAGTCACAGACTCTTCTGCTTCACCAAAGACTCTTCTGCTTCAGCCACAGACTCTTATGCCTCAGTCAAAAGCTCTCTCGCCCCTGGCAGTAAAATATCAGGAAAACTGATCCGTGCCAAATCAAGAGAACGCCTCAAACCCGGCGATGCAGTAAGATTGTATGTCCACTCGGAGAACAGTAACTATGTCTATATTATTCATACAGATGGTAAAAATGTCAATCTTCTGAATATTACAGAACAGAAAGTCCAGAGTTCCACTCTGATTCTGCCATCTGCCCAGGCATTTTACGAAATAGATGGTCAAAGCGATATTGAAAAGTTCACAATTATATGCACTCCGGAAAAAATCGACGAACTTTCAGGCATGGAAAAAATAAATATTACCGTTGCACAATGGACAGCTATTGAAACCGATCTTGAGAAACGCAGCAACGCTCTGGTCTCTGAAAATGAGGATGAAGCTTTTTCAATTGACGGCAATATAACCTCAATTGCCGGTAATGTCAGAGGCATCACAAACAGTATAAAAAGTTCGTCAGGAGTTAATGACGATCCTTTTCTCAAGGAACTCCAGATTTTCTCAGGAAAGGGATTGGTTATAAAAACTTATGAATTTCAGATTAAATAAGTAAACGCTCATGGTCTGATTTCCGCAACCCCGAAGCATGAAAGCAACAATCTGTTTTCACATCAAAACAATGCTGCATAAAGAAAGCATGACATAACAAGACTACAATTGCATAACAAGACTATGATTGCATAACAAGACTATGATTGCATAACAAGACTATGATTGCATAACAAGACTATGATCACACTTAGAAACAAAAAACAGATGAAAGCTATCGGGGTTGTCTCAACAATTTTGCTGCTTGGGATACTGACTGTTTTTTTTGTTGTTATGAATGCCAAAGTCAGCATCTTTAATATATTTGATTTCAAAGCACTGGATATCTTTTATAAACTGGCAGTGAAACAGCAAGCTGGTCCTAAAGCATCATTTACTCCAAAAATTGTCTATCTTAATATCACAGATGAGACCTATAATTTTTTCGACAAAAATTATCTGGACAGAAAAGATATGGCAACCCTTAACAATGTATTGAGTCAGTTAGATACCCAGGCGGTAATCTATGACATTATCTTTGCAAGAAGAAGCTCTGCAACTTCAGATCTTGCGTTCAGTGAGTCTCTGGAAACTCTGGGCAATGTCTATCTTCCCACCGCTCTTGTCCTTTCTGAAAAAAAATATGCATTTCGGTGGAAAACCGATCCTGCCCATGAACGATTCAGAGCAGATTATCTTGGCAATCCAAATGAAAAGCCTGCTTCAGAAAAAACACGCCGCCCTTTTAATGCTGTTAAAGCTCTGATGCAGCAGAATGATTTTGCAATAAGGGCACGCGGTTCAGGCGATATCAACGCAAAAGCAGACATCGACGGCATATACCGGCATATCACCATGCTTGCCAAAGTTGATGACCAATATTTTCCAACACTCTCCCTTTCTGTGTTTTTAGATTGGGCGGGCATATCCTTGAATGATATCACTGTGGAGTGGGGAGAAAAAATAACTATCCCCGCATCAGAGGGCAGTTTTCTGGATAATGACGTGATAATTCCCATTGACAGGCATGGCAGAACATTTATCCCGTTTGTTCAGGCTATGGGTAAGGATTTTAGTTACATGTCTGTTCATACACTTATCTCTAATTTTCAAGATGAGGATTTAAGGGGCAATCTGCTTGAAACATTTGAAGGCAACTTTGTTTTTGTTGGCGATATCGCAATTGGCACATCAGATTTGGGATATACCCCTCTTCAAAAAGACTCCCCATTAGTAATAACACACGCCTCGCTTCTAAATGCCCTTCTCACCAATACCTTTTACAAACAATGGCCGTTAATCAAAACTCTTATTTTGTTATGTCTGCTTCTGACAATAATGGCATGTGCGTCACTTTTACGCTCTTCATGGGTTCTCTACGTTACAGGCTCAATAATTATAATGGCTGTTCCGTTCTTCACATGGACTGAATTCATCTCATTCCAACTTTTTCCAGTTGTAACGGTTACTTCGCTGCTGCTGTTGATTTTTTTCTCTTTTATCGCAACCCTTGAGACTTCAGGTTCAAAAGAGAGGGCATTTATCCGAGACACATTTGCCAGATATGTTCCTGAAAAGGTGGTAAGCACACTGCTTGCACAGCCGGAGATGGTTACTTTAGGAGGAGAAGAACGGATTATCACGGTTCTTTTTTCGGATATTGCCAACTTTACAACTATCTCGGAATCTCTTACTCCTACTAAACTTGTAAATCTTCTGAACGAATACTTTACAGAGATGTCGAATATTATTATGGAAAACGGCGGAATTATTGACAAATTTCAAGGAGACTCAGTCATGGCTGAGTTTGGGGTGCCGATACCGTTTAAAGATCACGCAGATAAGGCTGTGACAGCCTCACTTCAAATGATAGACCGGTTGTCGGAATTAAGAGAAATATGGAGAGAAAGGAATAAGGAGACCAGTGCAAAACAGGACAGCTCTATCAATAAGAATATTACGATAAAACAAAATATCACAGGAGAGCAAAATATTACAAAAAAAGAAAAGGCTCCTGAAGATCAAAATATCAAGAAAAAGCAACAATGGTACGAACTTTATTGCCGCATTGGAATAAATACCAACAACATGATTGTAGGCAACATAGGATCAAAAAGTGTGCTGGATTATACAGTTATTGGCGATGCGGTAAATCTTGCATCAAGACTTGAAGGGGCAAACAAGCTCTACGAAACTTCGCTTATGATTTCTGAATTTACCCATGCTCAACTTACGCCCGGCAGATTCAAAACCCGTATTCTTGATTATATCAAGGTAAAGGGGAAAAATGAGCCTGTGTTTGTTTATGAGGTTTACGGAGAAAACAAGTCTGATTTTGATCGGAAACATATTACAAAGGAGGCTATTACAGGAGAGGTTCTTACTCAAAAAGATCTTACTCAAAAAGATCTTGCAGGAAAGGATATTACTGGAAAAAATCTTATACAAAAGAATATTGCAGGAAAGGATATTACTGGAAAAAATCTTATACAAAAGAATATTGCCGGAGAGGATCTTACTGAAAAGAATATTAAACAAAAGGATATTGCAGATGCTTATTATATCGCCTATCATCAGGGATTTGAAGCCTATCTGGCTCAAAATTTTACCCAAGCGATTCATCTTTTTCACAATGCTTTGAAAATCCGACCATCTGATGCCGCATCTATCAGAATGCTGGAGAGAATCGACAAGATAGACTTATCACTCCATCCTGACAGCAATTGGGATGGCTCGGTTTCATTGACCACAAAATAGCTCTTTACCACAAAATAGATCTTTGCCAGAACATAATCAGCTTCGCTGAAATTATTGCGGGATTGAAATTCCTGAATAATAAAATAGCTCTTTGCCATAAAAATGTTTTTTTGATTTTCATTGTTCGGGGAAATCGGATTGGAGTCTGACTATTTTTTATTCTCTTTCCTACTCTTTTTAATAGCTGTAGCAGTAAGATTTTTTAATCTCTGCATCAACTGTTTTACATGATCTGAAAAAAGAGGTGTCCGGCTGCTGTGCCAATCAACATAGATTAATCCAATTTTTTTCTGTTCAACAACAATTGGATATAGGGCAAATGCTCCTGCAAAATTTCCTTTTATATACCAATCAGGTATTCTGCTGTTAAAAGCCTTGTCGTTTATATTTTGAACCACGATGTCCAATCCTGTACTCAAAGATTTATTGAATGTGTCATTGCTGTCTGAAACTGCAAATTTAAAATTCTTGCTAAACTGATCAGAGTCATCTCCTAAAACAAGCCTTACTGCCATAATCCCTGTTTTCCTGTTCATTATACAGATTGAAATTT
The DNA here is from genome assembly GCA_015231395.1 of Desulfamplus sp. Taxonomy (GTDB): domain Bacteria; phylum Desulfobacterota; class Desulfobacteria; order Desulfobacterales; family Desulfobacteraceae; genus Desulfamplus. Next base: position 6,198 of record JADGBP010000094.1, read on the forward strand.
TGGAAAAAAAGAAACCTTTATATATGGTTGTAATAATAAGATGAAGTATCTCACTCAGCTTAAAACTGGTAGTCAGAGCATCCTCAATTTTTTTAATATTGCTTTCTATCCAGGCAGTATTTTCCTCTGAACCTCTTCTTAGTCCTTCAAGATGAATATCAGGAGTAATGCGTGCTATATCCCAAAGTTTTTTTGCAGATTCAAGTTTCAAATCTGACGACTGTTCATCCGATGTGCGGTCAAATCTGCTATTTTTAAGCGTAATCCTCAAAATTCTGGCATGATTTTCCACTTTTTTTATAGCACTGTTTAAAAGTCCATCTGCACCTGACAGACCTATATTTAAAAAATGACCATAACGACGGATAACATCCTCAAGTTTTTTCTGTCTTAGAAATTCGCTGATCCGCCAGTCAATACTGGACAACTCGTTTGTAAAAGAGGCAACAAGACGTTTCAACTTTGTGCCACTCAGATTTTCGGGATCAATATCAAACTCCTTAAATGGTTGGAGGCAATCAACTATACTTTTGGGAAATCCCCATCCCGAGACAATCTTCCGTCCAATATAAGAGAATGAGGCACCTATAATTTTTTTTGCTACTATCTCCATTTCAATATTCTTCTGTTCAGAAATCCGACATATTCGCTGATACAACTCAGGTTCGCAAAAAAGAATGATCTGTTCTCCAATATCATACAGCATTGCCGCGATTTGAAACTCGTCTGGTGCCTTGTATTTTGCACTTTCGGCAATCTCTTTTGCCATCATGCCCCGCATAAGACTTGCAAGAGATTTCTCCTTGAGCAGCTCGCTTTTGGAAATATCCCTCATGAATTCAAATAATAGAAGAGTGGCTGCGGTCTGCTGAACCTCTTCTGTTCCAAGAATAATCATCGCTTCCGGAATACTTGAAATGCCACTCGAACTGAACTGTCCATAGTAGCAGGAGTTTACAACAGAAAGAACTTTTGATGAGAGAGCAACATCTTTAAGAATCACTGATGCAATATCTTTTGTCGATGCATACTTCAAATTAATGATACGGTTAATCTCTTCAATCTGTGCAGTAAAGGTGTGAAGAAACTGACCGGATTTCATCCTTTTATCCAGACTTTCCAGTATTTTCGACAGACCTATTTGTTCATGATCGTTTTCAGTCCCGCTACTTTGAACGCTTTTTTTTTCGAGAGTCTGAAAACTTGTACTTATAGCGGTCTGATTTTGTTCATCATCATTCAATTCCGGCATGTCTGGAAGCACAAGCAGATCCAGTTCAATTCCAGATCTTGCTTGAATACTATCAGTCATTTTATCACCCATTCGGGATTCTCCATTAATCATCTACCACCAGGCATTGTTGTGGTGATCCAAAAATTCAATCCCTGCCCAGTCCATCTCCTTGACTATTTTAAGGTATGGGGAGTGGTTCCGTCTTAGTGTTTCAAGGTTACGGATAGCTTCTCTTGCATCAAAGCCCACATCGGTTCTACGTTTAAGCCCATCAAGCTCTTCAAGGACAGTCCATGGAATACATGCGAGAATTTTGTTTTCAATCAGGTGATCAATGCAAGATGGATCGTGCACCAGCGTGCTGGTATCAAGTACAGTTGTTTTTTTTATGGGCATGCTTTTAAACCTTTGACGTGAAAATACATTTGCTTTTCATGGCCGGGGGTGGCAAAAAACTCTACCATATGCGTTTAAAGTTCCCCGCCGCAAGTGGCGGGGTATCCTCCAACCATTTATGATTTATTAGAAATGATGAACCCATCTCATGTTA
>JADGBP010000095.1 GCA_015231395.1 Desulfamplus sp.
AGGCTCTAAAAAAGCCCGTTTAAGCGGGCGGGTGAAAATTAGCCCTGAGCTTTAGGGTGGTTATTCTGTGATTCAGAATAGAGGAGTTTTAAATGTCAAATATCATCAAAAGCATAAATATCCCCTTCCACGCCGCCTTACCCTGCCCTATTCCGCATATGTGAAAATATCAGAAGGGTGCGATCGCAAATGTACCTACTGCATTATTCCAAAACTTAGGGGAAAGCAAAGAAGCAGGTCAATTGAAGATATCACGGCAGAGACCACCCACCTAATAGAGCATGGTGTAAAAGAGATCGTTCTTGTAGGCGAGAACACCACAGATTATGGCATGGACTTGATCGCTAATAACATATCTTATCTATCTGTCAATCTTGCTTCTGCTGTTAAAAATAAAATATCTTATCCGCCTGCTAATCTTGCCAAGCTTTTAGAGCAAGTTTCAATAAGTGCAGATAAAGCGGCAGAAGCACAAAAAAATCTTATGGTCATGCCAATATGGTTACGCCTGCTCTACACCCATCCATCATCCATTACAAAAGAGGTGATTGAAAAAATTGCTTCTCTGCACAATTTTTGTACCTACTTTGACGTGCCTGTACAACACGCCAGCTCTAAAATACTCAAACTCATGGGTAGAAACTATAATATTGATGACCTCTACCGGCTTTTTGACTCGATACGGAAAACAGCACCTGACGCGACCTTGAGAACCACGTTGATTACAGGTTTTCCCGGAGAGACAGAAAAAGATTTCAAAACCCTGCTAAAATTTGTGGAAGATATCCGGTTTGACCATCTCGGGGTATTTGCGTATTCAGATTCAGAAGACCTGCCTTCCCACAATCTTAAGAACCATGTTCCGGAAAATATTGGAGAGGAGCGGCACGATATAATTATGACCGCTCAGTCAAGAATATCTGAAGAGATCAATAAAAAGTATATGGGACAGACTATTAAAATTCTTGTAGAAGAGAACCCAGATGAGGGTATTTACCTTGGCAGAACAATGTTTCAAGCCCCTGAGGTTGATGGGATCACATTTATTTATGGTTCAGGTCTTGAAATTGGTGCCTTTGCTGATGTAAAGATTACGGAAACTCATGAATATGACCTTGCAGGAGAACATAGCAGCTATGACCCAGGCGTTGAATCAAACCCCATTAAACACAAAAAAACTATCTGACACTAAATCCCTACCTAATACGGAAACGCTACCTAATACGAAAACTCTGCCTGATACCACGCCCCCACCCAAATTTGATAAAACCAGTCAAGAAAGCCTATCACAAGAAAATCTATCAACTAAATACGATCAATTAACTAAATACAATCAATTAACTAAATACAATCAATTAACTAAATACAATCAATTAACTAAATACAATCAATTAACCCACAGGGAACTCAAGGATAAAATCCTGTTAAAAGTGAGAATTGATCTTGAGAATATTGAAACCGCACTCCACGATAATCTGACCCCCCATCTTAATCTTGTATCTGAGATTGCAGGACACTTGCTGTTCAGCGGGGGCAAACGACTGCGACCGCTCTTAATGCTTTTAAGCTCGCGGCTTTGTAATTACCAAGGCAGTTTAGCAATAAAATTTTCCACAATATTTGAATATCTCCATGCTGCCACCCTGTTGCACGATGATGTAGTTGATGAGGCGGTGATAAGGCGGGGGAAAACGGCTGCTCATTCACTATGGAGCATTCCAAAAGTGGTGCTTACCGGCGATTTTCTTCTTGCCCGAGCCTTGACTATTGCGGCTGAAACTGGCATTCCTGCCATAATCAGCGTGATGGCAGGAATAACTGAGGATATGTCCCAAGGGGAAATTGGCCAGATGGAGCAAAAGGGACGGGTTGACCTGACGGAAGCAGAATATCTCAGAATAATAGAGCGTAAAACAGCAGTGCTTATTAAGGGAGCGTGCCGCAGCGGTGCCATCATTGCGAATGCAGGAAAAGCAAAAGAGAACGCGCTTGACAAGTATGGATATCATCTTGGTCTGGCGTTTCAGATGGCTGATGATCTACTTGATTACACCGGAGATACTGTCACTCTTGGCAAAAAGCCGGGTGCGGATCTCCGAGAGGGAAAACTGACTCTACCGCTTATACACGCCCTGTCCAGAGCCAATATCAAGGATAGGGACATCATGGAAAATATCATTGCTCGACAAGGTGATGATAGAAAAAATTTCGAGTGCGATTCCAACATCAATTTGAATACTGATGACAGGTCTCTCCAAAATTATGATGAGTCTCAACAGAAAATGGACAATTTGCAGACCTCCCATTCTGACCAATTTGAGATTATTTTGGATAAAATTCATAAATATCAGGGTATTGAATACACAGAGTTGCAGGCACGTAATCATGTGGCAGAGGCTAAAAAGTCCCTGGAAATTTTTGATATGTGTGAATCAAGGGATATTATGACTATGCTCGCAGACTACTCCATTGCAAGAAAAGTATAATTCCAATGCCGAAAAAAAATAGAGACCCAAACAAATGAGGAAGCAAATGAAACTCAATAAATTAATATCATTATATTTTTTCACCATTCTTTTTTTCATCACATACTTTAATCATACTGTTTCATCAGAGCCATCACGCGGCTTGAATTCCTCAGATAAGAGATATAAGTTATCCAATCCAGATCAATACAGACCATCCAACCCATCAGACCAATACAGGCAACCATCCAGCCCGTCAGATCAATACAGACCATACAACCTGTCAGAGCAGCAATCAAAATATACAACCACAATCACTTTTGGAATATATCCCAACAGGAAAAGCAAGGCTTTGGCAAAACAGAATGCCACTAACAACGCTCTTAAAGAGGCAGTGGAAAAATCCATAATCCGCATGATGAGCAGGATCGAGATCACATCAAATCTTAATCTTATATATGACGCTGTGCATAATAACGCTGAAAAATTCATTGTGACATACAAGATACTTGGAGAAGTGGTTAAAAAAGAAAATAGCATTGTTGCGGTGGAGAGCCTTATAAACCTTGAGGCATTGACACAATTTTTGAATCAGAAAGGATCTCAAAAGAAAAATGTTGGCAGTAATGACCAAATACCTGAAAAGAGTTTGTATGAAACCAAAGAGGCTTCAACAGAAAAAAATAGTGGGTTCAAAACCATAAAGGCAAAAATTGAAGGCTCTGACTATCTTTCAAGCTTCATTATGCTCAGAAAAACGCTGAACAGCATGAACGGCATCAAAGATGTTCAGACAAGGGAATTAACCTCGGAACAGGCAACGGTTACCATATTATTCAATGGAGACGGCAAGTATCTTGCCCATGAGTTGACGCAGAACACCTTTGATGATTTCAGACTGGAACTATCAGATATTACTGATGAATCCCTTACGATTCGTTTTGTGCTAAAAACTAACGGAACCCCCATTGAAAAAACAGATATGGAAGGGGCATATATCTCTGAGTAACCACTGATGGCAGTTTTTTTGCCAACCCCGACCATGAAAATCAGAATGTGTTTTCAAAGATGTATAGCATGAAAAAATCCTGCTTTATCCTGTGCATCCTGTTTATCCTGATTCAGACAAAGGTAAACCACAAGACTTTTAAGGCAACAGCATTGCCTCTGTCCGCCCATTAAAATTATGATCAGTCCCTCTTATATGATCAGTCCACTCTTATAAGGCCATACCCGTGCTCGCCATGAAGTGACCGGTCAAGACCTTCTATCTCTTTTTCCTCATCAATTCTGAATCCCACAGTTTTATCAACAAAAATACATATAATCAGAGTGCCCAATATAGCCAGAAGAATGGTTGCTCCCATTCCGATAAGCTGAACAATCAACTGATTCCAGACTGTCCAGGTACCTGTTGAAGAGGCGGCTGCGGCATCCTGCATCCATTGATCACGTATAAAAAAAGAGAGCAGAATAACACCAAGACCGCTGCCGACACCGTGAATTCCAAAACAGTCAAGACTGTCATCATATTTAAGCTTCATTTTTACCTGCAGAGCAAAGTAGCAAATAATAGATGACAATGAGCCAAGTATCATTGCACCAACCGGTTGCACAACACCTGCCGCAGGAGTAATAACAACAAGTCCTGCAAGAATGCCTGATACAAAGCCAAGAGATGTTGCCTTGCGAAACATAACAGCTTCAATCAAAAGCCAAGTTAAGGCACCGCTTGCTGCAGAGACCTGGGTCATTGTAAGTGCACGTGCTGTTTCAAGCCCGCTTTGAAGTGTAGAGCCGGCATTGAATCCAAACCACCCGACCCAAAGGAGTCCAGCACCCATTATCGTCATGACAAGATTGTTCGGATTAATAACAGTGTTTGGATAGCCTTTGCGAACTCCCAGATAAAGAGCAACAACAAGTGCACTGACTCCTGCGGAAACATGGATAACCATTCCTCCTGCCAGATCGATTACGCCGACTGCCCCGATGTTATAAAGCCAGCCATCTGATGCCCAGATCCAATGGCATAAAGGGCAGTAGATAAAGAGAAACCAAAGAGCAATGAACAGGGTATAGCCTTTGAAATAGACTCTTTCAGCAAGTGCACCGCTTATCAGTGCCGGAGTAATGATGGCAAATTTTCCCTGAAACATGGCAATTACATATTCAGGGATTCCATTAGTAACCATTTCATCAATCCCCTTTAGAAAAAAATAATCGCTGTTCCAGCCTACAATACCGCCCATGATGTTTTTACCAAAGGTCAAAGAATATCCGCAAATAACCCATAAGACACCTATGATTGCCAAAGAGACATATGTATGCATCATTGTCCCGATAACATTTTTGGTTCTGACAAGACCGCCATAAAACATCGCAAGTCCCGGTACCATCAAAAGAACAAGAGCTGTTGAGACTAACATCCATGAAGTAGTTCCTGTGTCTATCGGCTGAATTTCTGTTGCAAATACATTATGTGCTCCTATCAATAGAATAGATGCAAAAAAAACTGCTATTTTTATTACTGCGTGCATTAAATATCCTCCTGTCATCTGCTTGGTTTTTTTAACGTTCATGGTTGGAATCCGACCACCCGAATAATGGAAATCAGAAGGTGTTTTCATGGTTAACACTCATGGCAGGGGGTTTTGCCACCCCCGACGGTGAAAATCAAAATGTGTTTTCATGGTAAACGGTCATGACCGGATTTCGGTCACCCCGGAGTATGAAAACAAGATGTGTTTTCACTGCAAAAAGCTGCCGTTTCTGTCTGCATTAATCGTGCTTGATTGTTAAAAAAAGATAAGATTCTGTAATTAAAGAATTTTTATAACACAAGGCAAAAGAAAGGTTGATAAATTGCAAGACTTATAAATTACAAAATTGAAATAGGAGTGATGGATTGAATTTTACAAATCAATCACAACATAATAACAAAGGCTCGATAAAACACCTTTCTATTGAGTCAAAAATACAATTTTTCTTTATAATTACAGCTTATTGATCATATTTAAAGCAAGTTTAATAAAAACAATCCAAAATTGTATTTTTTTATATCAAGATTGATTCAAACTTGTAGAAAAGAGATTCTATAGTTTCCCGGACAAGTAAATTTGTAGCCAATATCAATGTCAGTCAAAAATCAATGCTGGTTCAAAATCAATGCTGGTTCAAAATCAATGCTGGTTCAAAATCAATGTCAATTAAAAATCAATATTGCCAGGAGTTCTTGGAAACGGAATGACATCTCTTATATTGGTAATTCCAGTGATGAGCATCAGCAGTCTCTCAAATCCCATACCAAATCCAGCATGCGGAACCGATCCAAACCGTCTTGAATCTAAATACCACCAATACGATTCCTTAGGAAGTCCCATCTGATCCATCCGCTGTTCAAGCATCTCAAGCCGCTCTTCCCTCTGGCTTCCACCTATGATCTCTCCGATTCTCGGCACAAGCAGATCCATTGCAGCAACCGTTCGCCCATCATCATTCACCCTCATATAAAATGGCTTTATGCTTTTAGGATAATTGACCAGAAATACCGGTTTTTTAAAGTACTCCCCGGCAAGAAAGCGTTCATGCTCGGACTGAAGATCTTTGCCATTGACCACCATATATTCAAATTTTTTTCCAGATTTAAGCAAAAGTTCCACCGCATCATCATAGCTTATTCTGGCATACTCTTCATCTACAAGTGTATCAAGAACCTTTTTCAAACCTTTATCCACAAATTCTGTAAAAAGAGCCATATCCTCACTGCAATGCAAAAGTGCGTATCTTGTCAAATATTTAAGAAGTTCCTCAGCATGATCCATGTTTCCTGCAAGATCGCAGAATGCCATTTCCGGCTCCACCATCCAGAACTCTGCAACATGACGGCTTGTATTGGAATTTTCCGCCCTGAATGTTGGACCAAATGTATAAACATCTCCAAGAGCCAAAGCGAACATTTCAGCAGAGAGCTGACCAGATACCGTCAAATTTGCCTCATGAGCAAAAAAATCCTGATTAAAGTCCCATTTTCCCGCCTTTGCAACTGCTTCAGGGGCAAGACTTGTGACCCGAAACATCTCTCCTGCTCCCTCACAATCTGATCCTGTGATAATAGGGGTATGCAGATATCTGAAACCCTTTTCATGGTAAAAGTTATGAATTGCGAACGCCATTTCTGAACGTATGCGGAATGCCGCACCATATTTGTTGCTTCTTGCTCTCAGATGAGCGATGGTTCTTAGAAATTCATCTGAATGTCTTTTTTTCTGAAGAGGATAATCTTCCGTAGCTACATTTATTATATCAACACATTCGGCATGTATCTCCCACCTTTGCCCTTTGCCGGGAGACTCTACAAGTTTTCCTTCCACTCCAACTGCTGAACCGGTTGTGATTGCAGAGATATTGCTGTAGTTTTCAAGACGACTGTCTGCAATAACCTGAATATTTTTCAGACAGGAGCCGTCATTGAGTTCCATGAATGAAAACTCTTTGGAGTCCCGTTTTGTCCTTACCCATCCTTTTACAAGAATTTTCTCTATTGGTTCGTCTGATGCAAGCAGTATATTTATTTTGGTTCTTTTCATAAATCACCTCTAATTCCGTTCAATGTATTCATTTCCCATCTCTGCGGATTTTGACGGATATAATCGCGGATATGGTTCAATTCGTTTTCATTGCGGACAATGTGTTCCCAATAATTACTTTGCCATAATTTGCCCATATAAAATGTCGGAGAATTCAATTTTATCCATTGCAGACAATTATGAACACACAACGATTTATATTCACCAATAATTTGACCAACCGTAGGGGCACCCCTCGCGGGTGCCCGATTGTGATGTACGGTCATGTTGTTTCGGGCATCCGTATTATTTCGATTTCGGGCACCCGCAAGGGGTGCCCCTACAATTTGTATGATGCCGTGAATATGATTTGGCATCGTTATGAATTGATCCAATTTAATATTGGAAAAACGGTTCGGCAAATTATTCCATTGTTCTATTATAATTTTACCAAATTCATTTAGTTGCATGTTACCACCTGTAATATCTCCAAAACGATGAATTTTATCCTCTGTGCAAATGGTGACAAAATAAAATCCAGATTGTGAATAATCGTATTTTTTTAACCGGATTGATTGTCGATTTGGGAATGGTTTATCCATAGTTTTCACCACCTCAGATTTTATTCACCATTCGTCGGCGAACAATTTCAACAAACAGCCTTGAGAAGTGCCACAGACTCAATATGAAATGGCATTCTGCGATCTTGCAGGAAACATGGATCATGCTGAGGAACTTCTTAAATATTTGACAAGATACGCACTTTTGCATTGCAGTGAGGATATGGCTCTTTTTACAGAATTTGTGGATAAAG
>JADGBP010000096.1:0-2933 GCA_015231395.1 Desulfamplus sp.
TTATAACTTTCCTAAGACAATCAAACAGGAAAGTCAACATATGGTTGATTCATTTTTTTATAGACTATCAGACGCTGATGTGATAGCCATTCAAAGCAGTAATATTCACCCAAATAATAATAGCAAGGATAGCTAATGTATATTAAATGCTGGGGTTCGCGCGGTTCAATTGCTGTAGCAGGTCAAGAGTATAACAGATATGGCGGAGAGACAACCTGTATCCAGATACAAGCCCAAAGCGGAGAGACTGTTATTATTGATGCAGGCACAGGTTTACGCAAGCTCGGACTCGATCTGCCTGTAAACAGCAACACACATTACTACATGCTTTTTACCCATACTCATTGGGATCACATTTCAGGCTTCCCTTTTTTCAAGCCTCTTCAAGACTCAAGTGTGACCCTTACAATTTATAACAGCAGTTTTTATACTCTTTCCGTAAAAGAGATTATCTCCAATATCATGGCTCCCCCATTTTTTCCCATTACCATGAAAGAGATGCAGGCAAATGTAATTTACGAAGAGAACATAAAAACATCTTTCTCCATAGGTTCGCTTGATATTACCACAATCCCTCTGAGTCATCCTGGTGGTGGGTTTGGCTATCGTTTTTCTGAAAATGGAAAGGTCTTTGTTTTTCTGACAGACAATGAATTGACATTCAATCATCCTGGAGGCAGAACTATTGAGGAATACACGGAATTCTGCAAAAACGCAGATCTTGTATTTCATGATATGGAGTTTACTCCTGAAGAGTATCCAGCCAAAATAAACTGGGGGCACTCTTGCTGCACAGATGTGCTGGAGCTTGCCATGAATGCCAATGTCAAGAAACTTGGGCTTTTTCATATCAATCAGGAGAGGACAGATGACGCGATGGATAAGATGGTGGACATGTGTCAGGATATTGTAATTAAAAAATCTTCAACCATGACATGTATTGGTGTTGCCTGTGATATGGAAATTAATATTTAATCAAATGTATATGCATCTTAAATTCGTGGTACGCTACTTATCAATTTTCATGCTACGGATTCAGGTGTTCTTTAATTTTCCACCTTTTTTTTTCTCAATTGGAGAAGGTTTATCAGAATCCTCAATTTTGCCAGAATCTTCACTTTTACTTGAATCCTCGCCTTTACCTGAAGCCTCAATTTTGCTTGAATCTTCGCCTTTACCTGAAACCTCATTTTTGCTTGAAGCTTGACCTTTGCCTGAAACAGCAGACAATTTTTTAAGAGGTAGCCCTTTAAGGATATTCATAACCTGATCGTTATTTTTGGCAAGAAAAAGAGAAATGGACTCCCGCTGATCATCATCAAGATTCAAGACTTCATGCCTGCCAAAAAAATCATACAGATTGTCTGCAATATCGAGCATCTTATCATGGGCATCTGCCTCTTTTTTGGTGGCAAAAGTCATTTTTTCCTCTCCATTTCTGACAACCACATATTTCACAATAACAGCCATAACAACAGAGCTCCTTTACTTATCTGGAAAAATATAAAATTATCCAGATTCTGACGATCTAAAAAAGAAATTTGACTGCAACAAAACCTGCAATCAAAAGCAAGGTAAAGACTGTAGCCAAAAGATTGAAATATTTTTCTATGAAGTTTCGTATTCCTGCACCAAAATAATAGATCATGCCGGCGACAAGCATAAATCGTAAAGTACGAGAAGCTGCTGAAGCTATAACAAATACCGGGAAATTAACATCAAATGCACCGGCAGCTATGGTAAATAATTTATAGGGAATAGGGGTAAATCCGGCAATGGCAACTGCCCATGCATCCCATTTCTGGAACAGCTCGGCAATATAATCAACCTTGTCGCCAAGACCGTAAAAAACAATGATTTTCTCTCCAGCAATCCCCATGAATTGCCATCCAATTACATATCCTAAAATACCGCCCAATAAAGATCCAACGCTACACACCAAGGCAAATTTGAATGATTTCAAAGGAGCACCCACAGCCAGTGCTATTAACAGCACATCCGGCGGTATGGGAAAAAAAGACGATTCGCAGAAAGCAAGAACAAAGAGTGCCCAAGTACCGCCGGGTTTTTCAGCCCAGCCGAGTACCCAGTCATAAAGTCTTTTGATCATAACAGATTAATCCTATAAATTTTTCCAGCCATGCTGGTCAATAAATTTTTCCAGCCATACCGGTCAATAAATATTTTCAGCCATGCTGGTCAATTAATCTTTCCAGCCATGCTGGCCAATCAATCTTTCCAGCCATGCTGACCAATGAGTTTTACAAAACGGCACCCACCAAGATTGTGAATAGATACACCTGATTTTTTCTTTTCAAGAAGAAGTAGCTCCTGAACCATCAATCCACCCACCGGCATGACGAGCTTGCCGCCAACTTCGAGTTGATCTATAAGGGGTTGGGGAATTTTCTCTCCCCCTGCTGTTACCATAATAGCATCAAATGGGCTTTCTGTTTTCCATCCCATTGTCCCGTCAGAATATTTTGTAATAATATTATGATATTTAAGAGCATCAAACAACTTTCTGGTTCTCATAAAAAGGGTGTTGTTACGTTCAATAGTATAAACACGAGAGACTATCTGAGCCAGCAATGCGGCTTGATAGCCTGAACCTGTTCCAATTTCAAGAACACGGTGATCTTTTTTCAGTTGCAGACATTGAGTCATTTCCGCGATAATATATGGCTGAGAGATGGTTTGACCTTCTCCAATTGGAAGGGGGTAATCCATATACGCACTATCAATTAATGCCTCACTGACAAACATATGCCGTGGCACCATTAACATGGCATCAATAACCCCTTGATCAGTAATACCTCTGGCAATGATCTGGCGAGAAACCATCTCTTTTCGCCATCGTTCATATTTTATGGATTCGTCTTTCATGGCGTCTTATTATCAGCAGCAGTGATTCCCGTCAAGCCTATAGAATA
>JADGBP010000096.1:3030-5204 GCA_015231395.1 Desulfamplus sp.
GGGATTTCCATATTCAGGGGGGTAATCCTCGCACCTACCTTCATGCTTAAAGGAGATGTGCCTGCAAATATGCTGAATACCATATCAGAGTTGATTTTAAAAAAAATATCTCCGCCATTTTCCACAATGACCTCTGATGAGTATTTCAGAAGTGCCCTGCCAGTCTGTTCGGCAATAGCTCCTGCAATTGCAGCCATTGGACCAACACCTGTTTTTTGACCAGCATCAATCATCTGTCTGACGATTTGGGGAGCACCCGGAATTACAAGCTGCAATGGTGTCAGCGATGTTCTGAATCGAGGATCAATATCCATATAGGCTTCCACAAATCCCCGCTGTTCCATGATCGCTCTTACGGCGATTTCGGACAAATCAGATTCTGCCTGTATGTGAAGGTCTGTCTCCTTGACAGTCACAGTAAAGGAGGTCAGTCCTTTTCTATTTGATTTTGATCTGTATTTTCTGTTCTCAAACATTATTATTCCAGACAGTCATGGCACCTGAATAATGGTAATGCTAAATGATCATTGCTTCCGGATGAAGAGATTTAGGGGCTTGAGAAATAAAAAATGAGTCGGTCATTCCTGATATAAAATCCCTGACAATCTCGGCGTTTGAGTGGGTTTGCTGGTATGTTTCAGAAAGCTCGCTCAAAAAATTCCTGTAGATAATGGATTCTCTGTTGCCTGTATCCAAATCATTGAGAAAAGATTCAAAAAGATGAATATATATTTTACGGACTGAATTTAAATGCTTTTTGATGGCAGGATTGCCGTAGATTCTTGCGTAGTTAAATGACTTGAGGTCATTCAGGGCATGAGATACCTCATCACTGAATGAAATATAGGGCTGTCTGAAACTGTTACTGATGAGATCTGTTACAAGATTATAGACAATAGTCCCGTTGGTATTACCAAGAAGATTTACGCACAGTGGAGGAAGATCCTCTCTTTTAATCAACTTGAGCCTTATTGAGTCTTCGATATCTCGTCCAATATAGGCAATGGTATCTGATGCCCTTACAATACAACCCTCCATGGTCATGGGCAGAACATCAGGCTTTTCAACCTGTTTCATTGTAGATATGATTTGATCAATATCCTCAAATGTCCTGTTTCTCATGGGTCGCATAGTGGTTGCCTGCAACTCTCCATTGTGGCAAAGAATGGCATCCAGTGTCTGGAGAGCAAGATTCCAGCCAATTCCCTTACGTTCTATCTTGTCAAGGATTTGAATCGACTGGACATTATGGTGAAAATAACCAGCATCATGTTCTCGGGTAATCTCTGACAGTATTTTTTCACCATCATGACCAAAAGGTGGATGACCAAGATCATGTCCCATGCTTACAGCTTCGATCAGATCCTCATTCATGCCTAAATACCGCCCGATTGTTCTGGCAATTCTTGAAACAAGTTGAACATGAAGAACCCGATGTGTCAGATGATCGTTTTTGATCAGCGAAAAGACCTGAGTCTTGTCAATATAGCGGGTATAGGCTAAAGAGTTCAGAATGCGGTCTGCATCAACACTGAAATTCTGCCTGTACCCGTTTTCGACTCTTAAATCTCTGCGACGGCGTGTGGTACTTTGGCTGAAAGCTGCAAGGGGTGAAAAAAGTTCTTGTTCTCTTTCATTGAGAATATCTTTCATCCACACGGTCTGTTCATGCAAAATTTTTGGCATAATTTGATATTACAGGCATTTCCATTTTATTATAGCTACTTATGTTCAAGGTGAATGTTCGGCAAATATTTCCGGTTCATCCATCATCTGGAAAATTTCAGGGGATATCTCCAGCAGAACAGACTTCAATTCTATAGCCGCTGCTTCTAAGCTGTCCATTAAAGAACCTGCAATCTCTATATCTCCTTCTTTTCCGGCAAGCTCCATTTTGGCTGCAATATCACTGAGTTTGTTCGCTGAATAAGTAACGCTTGTCCCTTTTATAGCATGGGCGTAGAATCTTATATTTACTGAGTCTTTTTCTTCCAGAGCACTCTTTAATCCTCCCATACTTTTATTCAGAGATTTTGGTAAAAATGGCAATATGTTTTTAAAAAGCTCTTCATCTCCACCTATTCTTTCCATAAGTTCCTGACGGTTGAATACAGGAAGAAACTTAGGCGTAACTGTTGGGAACAACCCTATGTCTGCCTCCTTTTCTTCGACCG
>JADGBP010000096.1:5303-7735 GCA_015231395.1 Desulfamplus sp.
TGGCGATCTTCTTTTGAGGCGTTTGCTGTCATCGCCACAATCGGAACCTGTGGATCAAGAGCACCTGAACTTGGGTTGCGGATAATCGTAGTAGCTTCAATTCCATCCATTTCCGGCATCTGCATATCCATAAAAACTAGATTATACCTTTTCTTTCGGAGAGCTTCTACAGCCTCAATGCCATTATTGACGATATCAGCGGAAATACCGAACTTTTTCAGAATTGCCATCGCCACCTTCTGATTGGCATCATTATCTTCTGCAAGAAGGATATTTAAAGAGGCCATGGGTAAAGTTGCCATGCTTGCCTTTATCCAGCCTTCTGTACTTGCCTTTATCCCGTTTAAGGTTGCTATACTTGCATTTGTCCCTTCTTCTGTCCTGTTGCTTTTGATCTTTGCTCTTTTTTCCAATAGAGCCGTGAACCGGAATGTAGAGCCAACACCTGCCTCACTTTCAACCTCGATCTGTCCTCCCATGAGTTCAACAAGCTGTTTGGATATGACAAGTCCGAGTCCGGTGCCGCCATATCTCCGTGAAATTGAGGTTTCTGTCTGTGAAAATGGCTGGAACAGGAGATGCATCCGTTCTTCAGGAATTCCGATTCCTGTGTCTGATATCTCAAATTTAAGTGCAATATGAGTATCACTTTCATTTTCTGAAGAGACACGGACGGCTATGTCTCCTTTATGGGTGAACTTGACGGCATTGTTCAAAAAATTCAGAAGAATCTGTCGAATCCGCAACGGGTCGCCGGCAACATATGGATGAACATCCGGATCAATAGTTTTTGTCAGGCAAAGCTTTTTTTCCTCAGCTTTGAGTTTCATTATTTTTATAACCGATTCTACAATCTCTATTAAATCGAAATCCGTATTTTCCAATTCCAGTTTCCCGGCTTCTATTTTGGAAAAATCAAGAATGTCGTTAATGAGCATAAGCATGATTTCAGAGGATATCATGGCTGTCTGGGCATATTCTGTCTGTTCTGCATCCAGATAGGTGTCAAGTAGCAGACGGTTCATATTGACTATGGCATTCATGGGGGTGCGTATTTCATGGCTCATTTTGGCAAGAAATTCTGACTTTGCACGGGTGGCAGATTCTGCAGCTTCTTTTGCCATATTCAATGATATTACTATTTGCTTGCGGTTGGTAATATCACGGCTGAATCCGATAATACCGATAATATCGCCCTCAGAATTAATATTTGGATGTTTGGCGGTCAAAAAATATCTGGGTTCATTTTTAATTTCCAGGACTTCTTCAAACTCTTCCAGAGGCATTCCTGTATTTTTGATTTTAATATCATCTTTATAAAAATAATCCGCGATTTTTTCAGGCAGATATTCAGACATTTTTCTGCCGATAACCATCTCTTCGGTTAATCCCAATGTTGCAAACCATAACTTATTAGCTCTTATTATTCTATTATCCAGATCTTTATAATAGATCATGGCAGGAACAGAATCCAAAATTGTCTGCAATTCCCATGTTTGACGTTTTAGTGCCTTTTCAGCTTGCTTGCGGTCGGTTATATCTTGAACATGAGAAATAAAATATGCAGGGTTGCCCTTATGGTCATGAATTAGCGAAAAACTCACCAATACCCACAGGGTATTTTTCTGTTTGTGGATATATTTTTTTTCAAATTCATCACTTACAAACTTGCCTTCTATAGCGTTATTAATGAATTCTAAAGTTATCTTCAGGTAATCAGGATGAGTAATCTCATTGACGTTCATACTTTCCAACTCTTGCGATTCATATCCTAATATCTGGCATAATTTTGGGTTTGTTTTCAAAAATTTTCCATCAAGTCCTATCAGAGCTTTTCCAATATTGGCTCTTTCAAATGATTGGCGGAAGAGTTTTTCGCTTTGACTCAATGCGATCTTTAGCCGTTTGTGATCATCGATTGCTTTCTTCAGCCGTCTGTTCCAGAACAGGCTTATGCCCAGAATCAAAATCAAAACAGTCCCGATTCCTAAACCCCATTTCAATATGCTTATTACAAGGGGTTCACCGTTTTTCAAAGAATCTGTCTGTTGGGAAAAACAGATTCCTTGTGTCGTCAGCAAAATCAGAATGATATAAATTGATTTCAGTGTCATAAACCGCATTTTTTTGTTTATCAGGTCTCTTTTCTGTTTTTTTACCATAAACGCTAATGGTCGGAATCCCCCGACCCGACCATACCGAATAATGAAAATCAGAATACATTGTCATGGTAAACACTCATGGCAGGGGTTTCTGCCACCCCCGACCATGAAAACCAGAACGTATTTTCACGGTAAAGTTTAGCTTTCCAGTAGTGTTTTTAATGCAGTTGCTTTGTAATGTTATCCACAATGATCTCAAAAGCTTTAGAAAAACCTGACGGTTTTGTCTGCATCATCATGGGGATTCCTTCATCACCAGATGTCACAACT
>JADGBP010000097.1 GCA_015231395.1 Desulfamplus sp.
ATGGTTTTGCCTTGGTCTGAGGAACTGGAATTCCATGATCTGCCGCAAACTCCATAAGTTTTGTTCTTGAGGTAAGATTCCACTCTCTCCATGGGGCAACAATCCTTATGTTTGGCTGAAGTGCAAAATAGGTAAGTTCAAATCTTACCTGATCATTTCCCTTGCCGGTTGCACCGTGGCTTACTGCATCCGCCCCTTCCATCGCTGCAATCTCAATTTGCCTCTTGGCAATCAGAGGTCTTGCAATGGAAGTACCAAGAAGATACTGTCCCTCATATATTGCGTTTGCCCTGAATGCGGGAAATACAAAGTCTTTAACAAACTCTTCTCGTAAATCTTCTACATAAGCCTTGACCGCACCAGTTTTGATGGCTTTTGCCTCAAGACCGTCAAGCTCCTCTTCCTGCCCAAGATCTGCGGTAAGGGTTACAACCTCACATTTGTAGGTCTCAATCAACCATTTAAGTATTACAGAAGTATCTAAGCCGCCTGAGTAGGCAAGAACCACTTTTTTGATATCAGACAATTTTCTATCTCCATTTGTTTATCGCCCTGAGCTAAAGCTATGGGCTAATTTTATTCAAGCCCTCTTAAGAGGGCTTACACAGTTCAGCCGATGGCTTTAGCTTACGGCTGAAGAATTGAATAAAAACTAAATTTATGACTATTCAAAATATATAATCAAGAATTTCTATCTGAACTCTGCCCATCATCCCCATAAGATCCAGTTGCAGCTCTTGGGAACCGGATGAAAAGGCAATGTGGGTAACATCTGCTGGAATCTGATTAAACAAAGAATCCACTGCTATCCATCTGCCTATAAACACAACATTCCATGCGTGGTAATAAAACCTGCCGTTTAAATAGACCATACCTGCGTCAATTTTTGCCGGTATGCCTATAGCACGGCAGAATGCCGCAAGCAATGTAGCATGTTCATTACAGTCTCCCATTCTGTTTTCAAGAGTTGACAGTGCATTGGGAAGCGATACAACCGGCTGACGTTTAATATTTTTTTGAATCCATGCAACTAATTTTTGAACTTTTTCCAGAGGGGTGTCTGTGGGCAAAATAGTCTTCAATGCATAACTTCGGATTCTTGGATCGTTGGACTGTATAAATGCATCAGGGCGTTTATACCGGTTGTCAATATTAGCCAGAGCTTCCGAATCAAGTTTCAGGGGCAGCCCGTCAAGCGACTCTTTTTCAATGACTAAGATTCCGTCCCGTAAGGTCTGTCGCTCTCCGTTCAGGGAAAGGTTAAGATCCTCAATATTCGACACCTTGACCATTAGCTGGGTCAGCCGTTCGGGTTCATCAAAGGTTTTATTTGCTTTGACAGAAACAAGATTGGTCAGATCATCACTTGCTTGAAGTTCATTACCGTCAAGAGCACCCTGACGGTCTGTTTTCAGAAGAGTTATTCCTAAAAGCCCCTGCTCCTTGAGAACATTACCTTCGTCATCAAGCCATGCAAACTGCTTTGCACCCTTGAATGAAAGAGATGCTTTATGTGCTGTTATCTTTTTCCCTCCAACACCAATATCTTCAAGCCCTTCCATCTTTATTGTAGCAGGAGCCTGTCCAAGAGTGGAAGGATCAAATATAAAGAGTATCATCTCCTGATCTGTCTTAAGGCCGGCAGCCACCGTTGCCTGAATAACACCTGATGTCAAATATGGTCGGTTTTCAAGGGGAATCTCCAATGGTTTTTCAGATTTATTTATTTTGTCGCTTTGATTTGTTTTGTCGCTTTGATTTATTTTGTCGCTTTGATTTGTTTTGTCGCTTTGATTTGTTTTGTCGCTTTGATTTATTCTGTCAAGTTGATTTATTCTGTCGTGACTTTGCACATAAAGAGTATTGTCTTTGATTTCACCGGTGACGGTAAAATTAAAACTGCCTGAGATAATTTCAAAATCAAAGTCTTTTACCGCAAAATCCATGTCTGTTGTACTTTCGGATTTAACATGAATATCTTGTGCCATTCCCATGGTATTGATTTTCATAACCGTCTCTTCATGGATTTTGTAGCCGTTGCTGATATTTTCAAGGCTGCGATGGGTGTATCCGATTTTTTTCTGATTTTGAAAAATATTCATCCACGATTCATTTGCATTAAGCACCTGATGTTTCCATTCACTCGTATTGGAGGTACTCCTGAATGTACCATGGTAAAACATAGTCCTGTAAAACAGCAGAGAGCCAAAAAGAATGGCGGCTATAATCATGCTAAGAAAAAAACGTCTGTTTTTGTACAGAGTCATGGTTCATATCCCTAAAGAGTTTTAAACAGTAATGACTTAAGATTCCTGATGAGAGGCAATCACAGAAAAACTGTTCAGAGGTTTCAAGACAAGTTGCTCATCCAGGGCTTTAACAAGGATGTTCATATGGGCTTTTTCCGCCTGAGCAAGAGAATGGAATGCATCCTTGAGGCTCTCCTCCGATGAACTCCCGCCCAATGGGTTCCCATCCGATAAACTCCCGCCCAATGGGCTTCCGTCTGATAGTCTCTCTGTCGGTGCCGCTTGTGCGTAAAAACTTGTCTCCAATGTGTGCTCGGATATAACCCTGTAAAGATCAAACGCACGATACTCCATTGAAATGGCGATTTCCAGAATATCAATAATTTGATTCTGATTTTGTTTTTCCAGATGACGGCTATGTTTTTCTATCTGCCTGCTCTGTGCTTCTATATGTCCGCTTCGTTTTTCTATCAACTGCACCATCTCATCAAGTGAAGCTCCACCTTCAAGGATATCTCCTTCAAGGTTTTCATAAATCTCGTCAAATAACGGTATATCAGGATTGATTTTTTTTAAATGGGAATAAATCAGCTTTGCATGTCCAAGTTCTCCATCTCTGACTTGTTTCAGAACCTCATTGAGACCATCATCTTTAATCTGTTTCGTAACTTCATTGAGACCATCATCTCTGCCCTGTTTCATAATCTGATTGAACTCATCATTGGAATTATAGTGCCGGAGCATATGATCATAAAAACGGAATGCCCCTTTTTCAAAGTTCATGGCATCTAAAAGTATATCCTTTAGCTCCTTTTTAAGATCAAAGATTTTAAGGGAATGCATACCCTGAATTGTGATGCCGTTCCATGCCATGATTCCGCCTTCAAGATCGTATATATCTTTCCCTGCTTTATTGAAAAAATCAGCAGTAAGAGCCGCTGCTCTGGAA
Organism: Desulfamplus sp.; assembly: GCA_015231395.1. Taxonomy (GTDB): domain Bacteria; phylum Desulfobacterota; class Desulfobacteria; order Desulfobacterales; family Desulfobacteraceae; genus Desulfamplus. The sequence goes on from JADGBP010000097.1 coordinate 3,199, forward strand.
CGGGCACCGCTTCTACAGTAAAAAATGATATTCTTTTCTGGAAGTTCTTCAACTTTTTCTTCAAATTCACTCAGCGGCAACAATATAGAACCCGGGATATGAGACTCTTCATACTCGGAAGGCTGTCTTACATCAATGAGAAGATAGCTCTTTTCATGCTCTTTTTCACGGTATTTTCGCAATGTGTCTGCACTAATTTTTTTCATAAAAACCTCTCTTCATCACAGAAGAATATCTGACATAACCTCATAATTGTCAAAAGGCGGCATGATGCAGGCACCTCGAAAAAACTCCTGTGCAATGACAAGCATCTCCCTTGCATTTGCGGTTCCTTCAGCCAGAGGATCTTTTGCTTGGTTCATTTTGTTCATCAATTTTTCAGGAACAGCAATACCGGTAACACGATTATGAAGAAATTCGGCATGTTTAACATTTCTTAGCGGCAAAATTCCCATAATAATTGGTATATTAATGTGGCTGGTTGAAATGGAGATGGTTCGTGCCATATCTCTGTCATAAATTGGCTGAGTCACAGCAAACATTGCACCAGAAGCAGCTTTTTTTTCAAGACGCTCCACCTCTTTTTCCAATCCGTTGATTTCAGGACGGAAATCCAGTACAGAACCGGTTATCATACCTGACTTTGTAGCCATATATATTAATTGAAAAACATCCAGATCTTTTACATCTGAAGTTATTTTTCTCTCTTCCAAAGCAACAAAATCACCTGTTGCTATAAGAACATGATTAAGTCCAAGGGCACGTGCACCCCAGAACATTGACTGAAGGCTTATCCGGTTATGGTCACGGGTAGTGCAGTGGACAATGGAAAATTTGCCGGTTCTCTTCTGAATAATTGAAGATAATGCCATGGCACACATCCGTGATTTGGCAACAGGATTAGACGCAACACTGAATCCATTGATTGGCAAATTCTTTAATGCTTCGAGGGTGGACAGAATTTTTTCAGGATTATCCCCATGAGGTGGAACAACTTCCACTGTGATGACAAAATTATCAAAATCTATGTCTAAAACTGTTGCGGCATTGGTTGTATCTGACGCACTATCGGTCTTGCAACTACTACAATTGTTTTCCATAATACACCTCCCTGTTATGATTCATGTGATCTGTTCCAAGATTGCCTGGTCAGTTATTAGTTTTTAATAATCGAAAAGATTGGAGTCTATCAACTGTGTCATTTATTTTCAAGTACGGTATTATAAATATCAATTATTGGGAAATTATTAAGAAGATGTTAAGATTGCATAGCAAAAATAATTATTAAAAGGGGGTAAGTGAGAATGTGAGAAATGAAGTTTGCAGAAGAAAAATATTTTGATATAGACTTTCAGAAAAATATTTTGATCTATCTTTTTTAAGACGGGCAACCGCAAGGGATTGCCCCTACTTTTGCCAATTTACTTATTTGGAACATGATAATATGAGGGGAATTATGAAAAAGGATGCCATGACTTATCCTGGAAAACCGGAAGTTTATATCAAATTGTGCGACACTTACGACAGACGCCGTTTAACCGAAATCATCGGACAAGGCATGGAGACTCTGGGTTATGTTCCCAAAGGTAATATTTATGTCAAACCCAACGTGGTTTTTGCTTACAACACCAAAACATTCGGAACACATGCCTTTACCCAGCCCGAATTTGTAGGTGCATCTCTCCTTGCATTATCTAACTGCAAAGATGTGAAACGAGTGGATATGGGTGAAAATTCGGCAATGGGATTTCCCACACGACTCTGTTACAAACATGCTGGATATTATGATCAGCTAAACGAAATCAGGAACGAAGCTCTGCATCCTGTGGGAATGTTCTGCATCGACGAAGAACCCCGTGATAAAATCTTCGTGGGAGGAACAGTCCATGACACATTACGGTTACCGAAGAAAATGACCAGAGCTGATTCAATGGTCTATCTCCCCAAATTGAAAAGTCACTGCGTCAGTCAAATGACCGGTGCTGTAAAGCTCAACATCGGTATTTGTTCTGATGATGAACGATCAATCCGTCATGATTTTCTGTTGAATGAAAAAATCGTGGATCTTTTAAATCCAGGTTATCCAGACTTCATTGTCATGGATGCCATTGACGTGGGTGTTGGAAACGAAGCATTCCCGTCACCACGCAAATTAGGTCTGGTAATCATGGGCACTAATCCTCTGGCCGTTGACATGGTTGGAGCACGACTCCTCGGACTTTCATATGATGAGGTTCCCTACTTGAAAGCAGCCGTGGCAAGAGGTTTTACTCCGACCAGCATTGATGATGTTATTCTTTCGGGTGATATCACGTCATGGGAGGATCTGGATGCCCGGGCAGCCATGCTTTTTCCCTACGACGAGGAATTTTATCGCTGGCAGGATGTTTCAACGGAACTTGAACGCATGAATTCGCCTATGCGGTTTATGTGGGGACCTTGCCGTTCAGGGCATCACAACCACTGCAAAACCGGTTGCGTCATGGGACTTAAAATGTTTTTGAGTGCCATGGAAAAATTTAACGGAAGCGATGCATTTGCAACTGCAAAGCCTGTAGTTTTTGTCATTGGTAACTATGAAACGCCCATCGATGCCAATGGTCATGAAGTTTTCATGCTTGGAAGTTGTTCACAGGCAACCGTCACTCATGCAAAAAAAATAACCCGAATTGATAAATGCTTCACCACCGCTTCTGATATGAATCTATCCATCGGCCACAAGATTGGTATGAAATGTGTGACCCGAGATGCTGGTTTCATGAGTGATTTGATCACGGCTATAGTTCAAGCATCCTTTAGAAAGCTGATGTCAGGTCGATACTTTCAGGACATCTGGCATTTCATCAACCACGGTTTATTAAAACGGATTTGAGTTGGTGATATTGGCAAAAAATATTTTTTGAAACTCTGTAGCCGTGGGGCTAAAGCCCTCGGCTAAGTCATAAAGAAAGCCCTCTTAAGAGGGCTTGAGTAAAAAATTAGCCCAGAGCTTCAGCTCAGGGGTGGATAAAAGACTTTTCTGGAAAACTATATAAGCTTTGATCTCGCTCATCCTAATCTTGGCAATAGATATCAGGAAACATTTCTGATAATACAGATACAAGTTGTTCAAATTCCTGCTCCAGTTTTTCCATGAGTAAGCCAATATCCGTGATACCCTCTTTCCCAGCACACTCAATCTGATATGCTGTATCGTAGAGTTTTCCAGTTGAAAAATTTGCACACATACCTTTTATTGTATGTCCGTGTAAGTTTATCCCTTTGGCATCTTGCATGTCCATAGACTGTTTTAATTTTTTAATAACTTCTGACAGCCATTCCGGAAAACCTGATACAAATTGTTTTAATATTGCTTCATTTCCGCCAATTCGATTGAGAAAACTCTGACGGTCGAAGATTTGAGCAATATCAGAGAAAAAGGGTGATGGTGATGATAAGCCCGTTCCTGACTCATGCCTCGTATTATCTGATACCTTATTATCCACACCTGACTCATGGAATCTTGCATATTGTCTGATAACAGACAAAAGTTCATCAGGCTCAACCGGTTTTGAAATATAGCCATTCATTCCTACTTCCAAACATTTATCACGGTCTTCTTTTGAGGCAGTTGCTGTCATTGCCACAATCGGCACATTTGGGTTCAGGACGCTGAAATTAGAATTGCGGATAATTTCTGTAGCTTCAATACCATCCAACTTAGGCATCTGTATATCCATAAGCACAAGGTCATAATCCTTTTTGCAGACAGCTTCAACCGCCTCCCTGCCATTATTGGCAATATCAGCTAAAACACCAAATTTTTTCAGAATTGCCAGTGCCACTTTCTGGTTCATGATGTTATCTTCTACCAGCAGAATTCTGGCATGTGTAATGTCAGATGTATAGTTTTCCAGATAATTAAATTGGCAAGAGCACTGTAGGGGCAATCCTTTGTGGTTGCCCTTCAAAATTGAGAATGCAGAAATATTTTTCTGGAAGTCTATATTATAGTCAGATGAGTGGTTCATATGATGCGATGCCCCATATATCCCGTTTTTAACATCATCTGACTCACAGGATTTAGCACTTTTTTCAAACTTGGCTGTAAACCAGAATGTGCTTCCAACACCTTTTTGACTCTCTGCACCAACTTTGCCGCCCATAAGTTCAGCAAGCTGTTTTGAAATTGCAAGCCCAAGCCCTGTGCCACCGTATTGTTGGGAAATGGATTTATCTTCCTGTGAAAACGATTGGAATAATCTGTCTTTGTGCTTTTCTGAAATCCCGATACCTGTGTCTTTAATCTCAAATTTAATCACAGTATAAGTATCTTCTTCAAAATTACTGTCTCTTTCATTGCTCAAATCACTTACCAGTGCCTGTTGCTGTCCATTTGATATCGATTCCGGTATCCTTTGTGAATAAAGGCATCAGATAATCAAGAAGTCCTGTATCGTCAGTGCTTGTTGTTGTTGCCATCATCAGGCTTTTTTC
>JADGBP010000098.1:0-2970 GCA_015231395.1 Desulfamplus sp.
GTTTTCAATAGGCCAGAGAGGGTCAGGATCAAGCTGATTATGATGCTGTTGCATGGTATTCCCAAGAGCTGAAAAAAGTTGCTCCAAATTTTAAACTTATGGTCTCTGAAGAGGCAAAACCCGAAATATACAATCATCCATCATATCCTGGTGCAAAAATTGATATCTGGCTTCCGGTGCTCAATAACTATGATCCTCAAATTGCTCATGCAAGAGAGTTTGAGTTTAACGAGGAGACATGGATTTACTGGTTGTATGGCACACGTCCTCCATATTTCAACCCAATTACGCTGGATCATCCCGGCATTGAGAGTAAATTCACAGGATGGTTTCTATGGAAATATCGTGTTCGCGGAATTGCTTACTACTCATTGAATAACTGGAGCAAAAATCCCTGGACTGATCCTTTAAATGATGGTCATAACGGCGATCTTTTCATGTTCTATCCGCCATCTCAATCTAACAGCACAATTGCCTATGGCTCGAACAACCACCGTTTTGTTCCGTCCATCCGTTTTGAGTTGATGCGGGACAGCCTTGAGGATTATGAATATCTTTATGTTTTGAATGGTGGAAAGCAGCCAGAGATCAACGCCAACACTCTTTCAGTCGGTAGCAGCCTCTTAAGCAGTATCCCAGAGACCACAAACTTGGCGGATATTCAAGCAGGGAAAATCATAACTGGTGTTGCAAGCTATACTCGTGACTCTAACTTCATGTACAACCTGCGTAGGCTGATTGGTCTTAAAAACGGAGGGGAAATTTCAGAGATTCCCGACATTGAGCCGCCGATTGTACACCCAAGATCAGCAGGTGTGCCCGGGAACTACTACATAAATTTCCAGAATCCTCAAGAGACCTTCTCAACACAGCCATATGGCAATCCGGCAATGAAAGATACAGTTGTAGATGGAGTAACCTACAGGATGCTTGATTATGACGGCAAACACTATTATGCCATAGGACCGGAAGGGTATAACGAGGATAAGGGATATGGATGGTTCGGAAATATCATAAAGCAGCCCGGACAAACCCGCGATCCTTGGGGGAGTGAAACTGATGAGAGAAAGAGAACCTATATTTATGATGACTATGGAAGGGTAAACACATTTGAATTTGCATTGCCTAATGGCGAATATGATGTTTTTTTGTGTGTGGGCACTCCAAGAAAAAATTATTCTCACAACAATGTCAAAATCGAAGGCGTTATCTTTGTTGATAACGAACGTAATAACTATTTTATCGAGCGTTCAAAAAGTATCTCTGTGTCAGACAACTCTTACGATTGAGATTGGTTTGACAGGCATGGATGAATATACAATGCTCAATTACCTTCATATTGAAGCCAAATCAACTCCGATAGATCCTCCAGATCCTCAGCTTGATATCAACAAGCCGGATAACTATATTATTCTTAATGACAGCACTGTTAACGGTCATATCGGAAAAGCCTCTTCAGGTTTTGTGACGCACCTTTTCGGTACATCTGGAATCAATAATGTTTCCATTGAAAAAGGAGCTTGGGCAAAACTTATAAACTTCCCCGGCAGCAACATGATTACCATTGAATCTGATTCAAAGCTGTTCAGTATATCCCGTTCAGGTGCCACTGTTACTTTAAAAGCCAGTGACAATACATTGCTTGTTCTTCCTGCGACAAAAAGCCGTCAGACGATTTTGTTCACTTCAGATAACAAAAGCCTTGAGTTGTTTATTGAGTCAAACAGTGTAATGCTGGGAAATGAGATTGTTCAGCCTTTGTCTGAGTAACAGTAGAGTAACATGCATTTTTATGCTGAAGCCTGACAGTCTTAGTAAGCATTTTTTAGAGTCGTAAATATCTGTTTTGATTTATGAAGCATTTTAAAAAGTCTATTTTTACAAAATTGCTATAAAACACCCCCAATTACCGCAATCACCCCTAAAATCCAGCAATAAGGGGCAAACAGATGAAGTTTGCCGGTTTTAACGATCTTAAGAAGTGCTTTAAGTGCGATATATCCTGTCACAAAAGCCATAATGGTTCCATAAAGTATTGAAATGTCAATAGAACCTGCATGACCATTCATAAAGTCTTTTAAACCTAATGCTTCAGCCCCGAGAATTGCTGGTATGGAAAGAAGAAATGAGAACTTTGCAGCAGTTTCTCTATTAATCCCTACAAAAAGCCCTGACGCAATTGTTGCACCTGATCTGGAAATACCAGGCAAAACGGCAATACCCTGACACAATCCTATAAACAGAGCCTGCCCATACCCAAAGTTCATGATATCACCACCTGCTTTCATATCAGCTTCAGTTTTATTATTGAATCCCCTTGTAAACCAGAGAAATGTTCCAGTTATAATGAGCATGGTTCCCACAAAGTTTATTGAGCCAAAAAGATTAACAACATACTGTTTTATAAAAAAACCCAGTAATGCAGTTGGAATGGAGCCCACAATAATGAGAAATGCAAGCCGGATATCTGTATTGTTTTGAATCTGCTTCTGAACATTATCAAGATTGAATTTAATTAAAGAATGAAGCAGATTGATAATAGAGAGCACCATTGCTTTGATACTATCAAAAAAAACTATTACGACTGCAATGAGGGTACCGATATGAAGGCAGATGTCAAAAAAAAGGGTTGGCGTTGTGATACCAAATAAGTGTTGAGTCAGTGCAAGATGACCAGAACTGCTGACTGGAAGGAATTCAGTCAGCCCTTGTAGTATTCCAAGAATTACAGCTTGGTAGGTTTCCATTTTGATTTTCCTAAATTAGAACTTTGTTGAAATTATCGTTAGATTTAACTTCCTGAACCTGAACGAGAACCTGAACCTGAACGAGAACCTGAGTTTGAATGAGAACTAAAAAATCAACGGGACTTTATCATAACATACAAGAAATTCAAGCCGATTATTTGCTTTCAGTTGGAATTGTTTCTTGATTAAAATTCTATTTTTCATTATGGATACTCTGCTTTCC
>JADGBP010000098.1:3068-7645 GCA_015231395.1 Desulfamplus sp.
CTGAATGAGAACTAAAAAATCAACGGGACTTTATCATAACATACAAGAAATTCAAGCCGATTATTTGCTTTCAGTTGGAATTGTTTCTTGATTAAAATTCTATTTTTCATTATGGATACTCTGCTTTCCGTATAATAAAAATATTTGGAGATAAAAATTGGAGATAAAAAGTACCAATATGGAGAAGATGATGGTCCTTCCGATAGCAACTCGAATAGACCGCCTTAGAGAATCCATGAAAAAAAATAATTTTCATGCAGTTATAATTTTCTCAGATGAAAATAGAAGATATCTAAGCGGTTTTACAGGTGAAGATGGTAATTATGATGAAAGTGCAGGTGTGCTTATAATCACACAAAATAATCTGATTCTTGCTACAGATTCAAGATATAAATTGCAAGCAGCAGGTGAGGCTAAACTATACTCAATTTACTGCTATGAAAAGGGGTTTGTAAAAGAGCTGCCGGATATAATCGAACACGCCGGTTTGAACGTAATCAAACATGCCAGTTTGGAGAAATCTGTAAACAAATACAGAGTCGCTCTGGAAACATCAAGAATTACCTTTGAACTTTACAGCAAAATCAAGACAAAATTTGAAGATAGCAACCTTAAAATTGACCTGTTTCCTGCTAACGATATGTTAAAACATTTCAGAATAATAAAAGACCATCAGGAAATTGATACTATAAAAGCAAGCCTTGGAATAGTTGAAAATGCTTTTCTGAAACTGAAAAAACAGATCGCTCTTGATATGACAGAAAAAGAGGCGGCATGGCTGCTTGAAAAGCTGATAAGGGAAAATGGAGCGGATTCACTCTCTTTCCCAGTCATTGCGGCTTCTGGACCTAACAGTGCGCTGCCACATGCTATACCAGAAGATAGACGATTCAAAAAAGGCGAACCTCTTCTTTTTGATTTTGGTGCGAAATTAAATGGTTATTGCAGTGACATCTCAAGAACACTTGTTATTGGGGAACCTGACAATATATTTGAACAAGCCTACACCACGCTTTTCAATGCCCAGCACAAGGCTATTGAAGCTATCCGACCCGGAATCAAATGCAGTAAAATTGACCAGATTGCAAGAGAGCATATTGATAAATCAAAGTTCTCAAAGAGATTTGACCACGCCCTTGGGCATGGGGTCGGGATTGCCATTCATGAACCTCCAAGGCTGTCAAGACTTGATGATACCATCCTTGAAGCAGGTATGGTGGTAACTGTTGAGCCTGGAATATATATTCCTGATTGGGGAGGCATTCGTCTTGAAAATATGATATGTGTTACTGATAATGGTGCAGATATACTTAACACTCTTGGATATGATAACTATATACTGTGAACTACCTTTACCCTAAAGGGATAGGGATTTTACGCCATTCTTATAAAAATGGAAGTATTACAATTGAAATCAAAACAACCTAAATCATTAAACATCGAACGGTCAGAATCAAAACAACTCGAATCATCTAACATAGAACGGCCAGAATCAAAACAACTCAAATTATCACAAATGGATCTATCTGAGCATCAGCAAAAGGCTATAGCACACTACGGTTCTCCGGCACTGGTGGTCGCTGGAGCTGGTTCAGGAAAAACAAGAACCCTTACTGCAAAAATACTTGATATTATCAATGCTGAAAATGCTCCGTCAGATGCATCAAAAAGAGTTCTTGCCATCACTTTTACAAACAAGGCAGCAGAAGAGATGAAAAGCCGTCTTTACAGCCTTACCGGAAGGGGTTATTCAGAATTTCCATGGGTGAGGACTTACCACTCAGCCTGTCTTATAATACTTAAAAAATATTGTCATCTTGCAGGATATTCCGAGCCTATACAGATATGTTCCCTTTATCACCAGAAAAAGATAGCAACAGAAGTGCTTGTAAACAGCAATCTTGATAAAAAACATGCAGCAAATCTTGTTTCTTTCATATCAAAGGCAAAAAATTCAGGTAATCCTGAACGCTATTTTGATGAAAGACCAAGAATGATCGGCTTAAATATCAGGGTTTATGATCTTTTCAAGCAGTATGAAGATAAGCTTATGGATGCCAACAGTGTTGATTTTGATAACATTCTTCTAAAAACAAGAAATATTTTGAGAGATCACAGCAAGGTAAGAGATTATTATCGGAACTACTTCACCCATATTCTGGTTGATGAGTATCAGGATACAAATAACCTTCAAGATGAATTGACTCGCCTGCTTCTTGGGGATCATCACAATCTGTTCTGTGTTGGAGATGACTGGCAGGCAGTGTATGGATTCCGTGGCAGCAATGTTGACCATTTTCTTGAATTTCCGAAACGATATGACCATGCAAAAATCTTCCGTCTGGAGCAGAACTACCGATCTGCTGATGAGATTGTTCAGGTAGCCAACAGGTTGATTGACTTTAACAGGGATAAAATGGATAAAAAATGTTTTTCCACAAAACGGGGTGGTATGGTGGAGATTCATGATTTTTCCTCGGATATTGACGAAGCCCAGTGGGTTACAAGCAGGATCAAAGCATTGAATCAGCGAGGAGAAGGCATTCCATTTGATAAGATGGCAGTGGTTTACAGAACAAAATTCTGCTCTCTTCCATTTGAAAAAAACTTTCGTCTGTTCAAAGTTCCTTACAGACTAATGGGTTCTCAGGGTTTTTTTGAACGAATGGAAATTATGGATATCAATGCATATTTAGCAGCCGCGGTTTTTCCTATGGATGATGTCTCATTTGAACGGATTATCAATATCCCCAAGAGAGGTATTGGTCCTGCCATGGTAAAAAAAATCGGTAGCATAAAATCGCAGGGGCTCAGGAGTCAGAAACAGAAAACAGAGGGGCAGGAACAGCAGATAGGGATTCAGGAACAGAACATAGGGGTTCAGAAACAGAAATTTGGGATTGAAGAACAAAGAATGAGGCTTCAAGAACAGAGAATGGGGCTTCAGGACTGCACAAGAATTATGGTGAAAGAGAGGCTTCTTGCACCGAAAATCCATGACGCATTATCTCAGCTTATTCAGGTTCTTGATGATATTAGAGATCTCAATCCAAAGGACGCAATTGAGGTAGTTATTGAAAAAGTAGGTTATTACGAATACTTAAGACAGCATTGCAAAACTGAAGGGGAGTTGATATCTAAAAAAGAGAACTTGGAGCAGTTATTGTACAGTGCAAAAGAAAAATCAGATATTTTGGAGTATCTGGAAGAGGCTGCCCTGATAAGAGAAGACAAGGAGAATTCTGATTCTGATGATTCGGAAACCGGTGTAGCTTTATTGACCATTCACTCTGCAAAGGGTCTTGAGTTTGATACAGTATTTGTGGTTGGATGCGAGGAAAGACTATTACCGCACTGGCGTTCCATTGATTCAGGAGACAAAGCTATTCAGGAAGAGCGGCGTTTAATGTATGTTGCCATGACAAGAGCACAAAGACATCTCTATCTTTCCCATGCCAATTACAGAAAAGGACAGTCTGGTTTGAAAAGCAGATTTATTTACCAGATTGAAGAACACCTTTTAAGAAGGTAACCGTTCACTACTTTCCCCTCCTTTATTTGCCATGAAAATGCATTCTGGTTTTCATGGTTAGGAGCTGTTTTTATTGGTTTTCTGCTTCTATTATGGATTCTACCGGTTTTTTGCTTCTATGCTGACTTAAAAATATTCCAGCAAATATAACCATGCATGCAATATACTGCGTTACGTTCAGTCTTTCATTAAGAATCACAATACCTAAAATCAGCGAAAAGATTGGAATCAAATTGATAAATGCTGATGCCTGACCCGCTGGAATCCTGCTCACACCAAAATTAAAAAGAGCATAAGCCCCCAAAGTAACTACAGCCCCGAGATATATAACAGCTAAAGTGGGCAAAATAGGCATGGAGACCGGCAGGGTGGTAGATGGAAGAAGCAGTATAGGAAAGTAGAAAATCGCACCGCTGAATGCCTGTAAAGCTGTAAGAAAAAAAGGGGAGTGTCCTTTCTCAGTCAATTTTTTAAGACAGATGGTGTAGGCTGCAGCACAAATCATGGCTATGAACTCGAAAAGATTACCAAGAGGAGGATTGGGGGCGTTAATATCAGCATTTCCGCTGAAACTTAACCAACACGCTCCAAATACTGATATTGTAAGACCCGCAAGTGTCTTCTCGGTCAGTTTTTCTTTTAAGACAAAAAAAGCAACTACCGAGACAAGCAGAGGCATGATGGCAGTGATCATGCCTACTTGTGAAGCAGTAGTAAGCTCTATAGCTCTGGCTTCAAATATAAAATAGAGGCATGGTTCACAGATCACCATGATAAGAATCAGCTTGATATCTGAAAAAACATTGTTCTGTTGGATATCTAAAAAAATATTTTTATGTTTATAAAGACTATTGTTTACACAAATTTTTAATATTCCCGCAATTATGAAGAACGAGATACTGCCTACAGCCATCCTGCCAAAAATAACCACCATTGGGTGGTATCCCTGAAACGCGATTTTAAGGGCGACAAAAGAGCTTGACCAGATAATCGTGGCAAAAAGCAAACAAATATAGGGAAGAACATGGGTATTTTTTCGCATTAT
>JADGBP010000099.1 GCA_015231395.1 Desulfamplus sp.
AAATGTCAATTATTCTTTTGATACCTATCAATCTCCCGCTGAACATCTCTTTTCTTTATCGTATCCCGTTTGTCATATAGTTTTTTACCTTTAGCAAGACCAATCTGCACTTTAATTTTACCATTTTTAAAATAAATCTTCAGAGGAATAATGGTAAATCCCCTTTCTGCAACTTTACCAATCAGTTTTTTTATCTCTTTGTTATGGAGAAGAAGCTTTCTACTCCTGAGCGGATCATGGTTATCATAGTAAGCATTCTGGTATGGCGTGATGTGCATCTGTTTTAAAAAGACTTCGCCATTTTTAACGTCAGCATAGGAATCTTTAAGATTAACTTTGCCCTGGCGTATTGATTTGACCTCTGTACCCACAAGTACAATACCTGCTTCTATTTCACCTGAGATATCATAATCATGCCTTGCCTTTTTATTGTTTGCGATAATTTTTATGCGATCTTGTTCCATCCTGCCCGGTTCCTTGTGAGTCCTTCCGACCATTAGCGTAGCGTTTAGGACTCCTTTGATTACTTTGTTAAAGTTTTTAATCAGAAAGAATTTCTCCATACTGTACCTTGACAAGATTTACGATTTCTGACACCTGTCTAAGCTCCATGATTTTTTCCACAAAACCCTTGGCATCACTGGCATCAAGTCTTGTAATCATCTGTCTTATCAACGGAATAGCCATTGGATTCATGGAGAGTTTGGTAAGACCGAGCCCTATCAGAACAGGTAGATTTAAAGGTTCTCCTGCCATTTCTCCACACATGACTACATCAATATTTTTCTTTTTTGCGGCATTAACAACCATTTTAATCATTCGTATGATTGCCGGGTTCATTGGATTATAAAGATGAGTCACCTGCCGATTGCGTCTGTCTATGGCCATAGAATATTGAATAAGATCATTTGTTCCGATGCTGAAAAAATCCACATAATCAGCAAGCTCTTCGGCAATAATAACTGCAGAAGGAACTTCAATCATTATTCCAAGTGGGATATCTGCGTTAAATACCTTTTGTTCCTGTTTAAGTTCGCTGATGGCGATATCAATTATCTCTTTTACCTGAATAATCTCTTCAACACAGGAGATCATGGGAATCAGAAGTTTTATTTTACCAAAAGCACCTGCTCTCAGAATGGCTTTTATTTGTGTTATGAAAATTTTGGGTCTTTTCAGGCAGAACCTTACAGCTCTCAATCCAAGTGCCGGATTTTCCTCTTCTATGTCCTTCATATATGGCAGAACTTTATCCCCATTAATATCAAGCGTCCTGAAGGTAACTGACATGGGAGATAATAGTTCAACCACCTCTTTATATTTATCAAACAGCTCTTCTTCCAACGGAAATCTTTTTAGGGCAATATAAAGAAATTCCGTGCGAAAAAGTCCCACTCCTTTTGCAGCGTTATCCCTTACCGATACAACTTCTTCAACCATCTCAATATTTGCCATTAGCTCAAACTTCTGACCATCTAATGTTACAGCAGGAAGATGAATCTCTCTTGCTCTGATCGCCTTCTGATTTTCATAACGTATTCGTTGTTCTTCATAGGTAAAAAGAGTATCTTCTTCAGGATTCACAATCAAGATACCTAACAAACCGTCAACAATAAGAATATCGTCATTTTCCACACTGTGCGTAGCATTGCCAAGCCCCATAACCGCTGGAATACCCAGAGCTTTTGCAATAATACCGGTGTGGGAATCTTTTCCCCCGCGATCTGTAACAAAGCCTTTAATCCGTTCGAGTTGAATCTGGCTTGTATCTGCCGGAGAGAGATCGTGAGCAACCAGAATAACCCTTTTGTTGATATCTGAAATTTTGATATCCTGTGCACCAGTAAGATGACGCATTATCTGTTCAGAGACTTGAACAATATCAGTTACTCTGGCTTTTAGATAGGGGTCATTAACCTTCATAAACATTCGTTTTACCTGGCGTAAAACTTTTTTTAATGCCCACTCGGCATTAATTTTATCAGTTTTTATAGTATCAATAGTCCTGCCATATAGCATTTTATCTTTAAAAAGAGCCAAATGGGTTTCAAGAACATCAAGTTGATCGGTCAAATCATTGTTCAATGACTCTATAATTGAAGCGTGTTCATCACTTGCATGTTTAACAGCATTTTTAAACCGGTTGATTTCTGCGGGTATCTCCTCCTCTGAGACTGGATATCTTTTAACCAGCTCCACACCCTCACGGTCAACAATATAGGCTTTGCCGATACATATGCCTGGAGAACCGCCAAATCCTTTTATAATGACCTGTTTTTTTTGATTTATGTTAGAATTACTGTCGTTATCTTTTATCAAAACCTGTTCTTTTTGAGTTATGTCAGAAGTAATGCCACTCTCTTTTATCAAAATATGTTCTTTTTGATTTATGTTAGAATTACTGTCGTTATCTTTTATCAAAACCTGTTCTTTTTGAGTTATGTCAGAAGTAATGCCACTCTCTTTTATCAAAATATATTCTTTTTGAGATTTACCCATTGGTATTTTCTCCAAATCCGGATTCAAAAAAATCAACTAAGGTGTCAAGAAGATGAATATCATTTTCGCCATCAACTTCCAAAACAATCGTTTTGCCTTTTTTGCCGTTAATTGTCAGTATATCAATGACACTTGAAGCATCTGCCCTGTTTTTACCATCAATGATCCATATTGATTTCTCTGCATTACGGGCAATTTTAGCAATCATTGTGGCAGGCCTGGCATGCAGACCAAACTTTCCATTAATTATAACCTTACGGGTTTTAATATTTGATTTCATCAATTTATTGTATCAATATGTCCGTTTTTTGTAGTTTAGAATTTATATGTCAACCATGCACAGATATCTTGACGGACATAACTATAGTTTTCCAGATAATTAAATTGGCAAGAGTAGGGGCAATCCCTTGCGGTTGCCCTTCTTTAAAAATTGAGATGCCAAAATATTTTTTTGGAAGTCTATATAACTAAAAATATTACTGAGCAATAGAATATGAACCCACCATTTTTTTTGATGCATACCATATCCTTTCATGTGTAAAATGTCAATGAATTGAAGGGTTAAATGGGATTTTTGAAATCAGATCTTGTAGAAAAAAAATTACTTGATATCTATGCCTTTATTGTCGAGAGATACTTTGTGATGGCTTTCGTGGTGGGCTCTGAAATTTCAGTAAACTGGATGCCGTATAAAAGTGCAAGCTGTTGTTTTTTGATATTTTTGATGAGTCCGGAGATAGTATAGATTTCAACATCTCCCGGAAAGGTACATTGTATTTTTACGATTTCATTTGCCCTTCCAATATAGTTCCTTTCCGTTGGCTGATAGGTTGCCTCAATTCGGCATCCACCAGGATTAATATCGCTTATGATAGATTCTTTACCCAATCCCTTGAAAATAAGAGTTGAAGGAATCCTACAAATTACTCTTGAGGAGGATCGAAGCACCTTTATTATTACTTCCTGAGGATACTCAAGCACAACAGCACGAATCGGTTTGGTAAGAGTTTCAATTATAGCGGAGGAAAACATAAAGAGCTTCCCATCAAAAAGGCATTCAATATACATTTTGTTTCCAGCAAACAGTTTGGGTTTTATGGTTGTATAGGGGGCGGGGTGTGTAATCAGGATATACTCATATTTTTCTGTTCCCACAAAATTTGCAGTAATGGGTATTGCAATACTATCAATTTTTACAGAGAGGTTTGTACCGCTCTCAATGTTTATATTCACATTTCTGCCAGTATATACTTCACTCTTATTAATCCGTGGCGTTTTATTTGAAGTATCTTTAGAATCGACTTTCTCAGCACTGCTTTCATCAGGGGCATCAGCCGATACAGGAGGTGTATATTTATTATTTTTTGCATTCTTTAAAATAACAATCTGATCCTGAGAGGTTTTATATTTTTCTTTATAGAGCTTTTCTTCTGGTTTAAATGATTGAATTTTATCTATATACTCTTCTTTTGATATTGCACCTGCCGCCAGAAGTTTTGCTTCCTGCTGGATATGTTGTTTTATTTCGGTAAATTTTTCTGCGGCATTCTTTTTGTCTGAGATATAGGATTCAAGCCTTCTGTCAATCTCATCTAATAATTTTTTTAAACTGGGATTGTGTTTATCCAGAAAAACAGAGTATTGCTCATTTAACGATACAAATCTTTCTTCTGCGATATGTTCTTTTGCCTCCATTAGTTTATCAAGTTTTGTCTTGACCGTCTGGACAGCAGAAAATGTATCGCAATATCGTTTTGCCAGCCCGTCATCATCCAGTTGTGAGTGAGGGGAGGGTTGTTCTGTAGCATTTGATGAATCTTCTTCCTGTACTGAAGATTCATCAACTTTTTTACCGAACATATTAGAAATAGGTTTTAAAAAACTCTTCATTATTTTAGATACACCCTCTTTAGTTAAGACTAAACGCTCATGACCGGATTCCGGTCATCCCGAATCATGAAAATCAACAATGCATTTTAATGGTAAAATCAACAGCACATTTTCATGGTAAACGCTCATGGCTGGGTTAGATTCCAACCACCCCGACCATAAAAATTAGAATGTGTTTTCATGGTAAACGCTCATGGACGGGTTTCGTCCACCCCTGATCATGAAAACAAAAATGTGTTTTTACGGTAACCGATAACGATTAAAAATCCCAAGGATATTTAAAGCTGTTATAAGAATCTTTGTCATACAGTTTTCTGAGCTGGCCATTTTTCAAAAGTTCTATCATCCGTCTGTCAAATATTGATGCCAGTTCTCTGCCTTTGTCATCATTTGTAAATACAATAAATAACTTAAGCTCAAGCAGAGTCTGTCTGATAAAATCTTTTTCTTGGTATATGACGGCATTTTTTTTGAAAAAATCTGTAATATCCGATTGTGCGTCAATATAGAAATCCAGCTTTCCGGTTAAAAAGAATTTAAAAATTGCATCTCTTTCGTTAAACTCTCTGATATGAAGGCTCTTTTTAATATCTTCACTGAAATAATCATCATAGGAATAGCCTTTGATCCATGCAACAGTGCTGTTTTTTATGGAGTTCAAACCTTTCCATTCCATGATTTTTCCTTTTTGATAGACTGCCTGAACCACATCCATCGCAAAATGATTTTCGGGATAGATTCCATCTCCATCTTCAAGCTCTCCTTCATATGCCCCGACCATGGCGTCAACTGTTTTTTTCTTCATCATGCTAACAGAACCCACATAGGATTTGTTTGTGGTGACAACCTTATACCCTTCGGGTTCAAAAACAACTCTGATAATATCCCAGTAAAGTCCTTTGCCGTCAGATCGTGTAGCATTTTCCCACTCCTCGCTTGCAACGGTAATGCTCTTTTTGTCAGTGACTCTACTCTTATCAGTGTTTCTATTTTCGTTAGTGCTTCTATTTTCGTTAGCGGTTCTATTGTCGTTAGTGCTTCTATTTTCTTCAGCAAAAAGTATTGATATATTTGTCGATAACAATAAAAAACCACAAATGACTACAAATAAATATTTTTTCATGAAAATCTCCAAGGAAACGCCTATACTTAATGGGAGGGTCACAATTCAAGTAAATGTTCATAGTCGGAATCCCGACTCGACCACCCCGAACCATGAAAATCAGAATGTGTTTTCATGGTAAAATACCCAAATACCCAATTAATGAGTGTCATAACTGTTTTAGTTTTTAGTGTGTTTTAGTGGTTATGAATATTGAATACTTTGCATATTTCCGGAATTTGAGCAAGTTCAAGATCTTTTTTAACTCTGTTAAGAACTTCGGTTTCATTTCTCAAGCCAGTGGAATATGTAAATAGATGGCAGAACATCTCACCCCAACTGTTTCTGTATATGACATTCCACTCAGTTATTGATCTTAAATCCCTGGAAACCGTGAAGTTAAGCGATATAAACATCGCATTAACAATGCTTTTTGAACATAGTGCATCATTGGTAATCTCTTTTTTCAACTCATCATGAAAAAAATCGTACATGGTTTTAAAAAGAATCTTGATATCATTAGCTTTTACAAAAGTGGGGTTTGGAGCAAGTTTAATATAATTGTCCTGTTCGTAAATCTTATTGTGGATAAGCCATGCTCCCATATCCTCAATACTGGGCGTTTTTTTCAGAAGCTCATTTCTTTCCAGGTTATTTTTTTTGTCACGCCATTTATGCATAAGAATCCATTTTTGATCTTTTTTATCACTGTCGCTGTATTCCAGACTTAATCCGCTGGAGATACCGCTTTTTGCCACTAACAGAATAGTCTCTACCTTTCCTGTTTGTTCCATGCTGAACTGAACAATCATTTTCCGTCCTAAAACTGTCCTGTCCCGAGGCGTTAAAAAAGACTCTTTTTCAGAAGATGCATCTGATGAAACCCATATCCTTCTGCATTGTTTATAGGTTTGAACCATATATTGCTTGATTTTAACACTCTCGCTGAAAATCTTCTCATAAGGCCAGTTTTTAAAATTACCGACTTCAAAAATCTGGTCGCTTTTCCAATTCCACTCGTCCATGCACTGTGTTATCAGAATCTCTTTTAATCCAAAGGCACTTCTTTTTAGCTCTTTTTCATCTGTAATGCAAACCTTTGAAAAAAAACAGGACTGAACAAGCTTTGCAAAAGGATGGTTTCTGTCAATTTTTTTATAGTATGCAATAAGACTGCTCAGTAAAACATAATATGGATCTGATTTGGTCAGATTAAATGCCAGACCAGGATTCATCCACTCATTTTTGAACTGATTACACAAAAGTATCCTGTCAATCTTTTTATCATGAATATATTTTTCAATCAGCCCCATTTTTAACACTGATTTAAAAGGGCTTTTGAGATATTTGAACATCTGCCAGACCGAAGCACCAAAATATTCTCCTGCAGGAATATCATGAATATCTCCAAAATCAATAAACCGCCCCTTTGCCGGATAGGGGCAAACACGGATAAAGAGATCATGGTAATAATTTTTGCTGACCTCTACCGGAAGAGTTGTCCAGAAGGGGAGTTTTCCTGCAACATGAATCATGGTTCTGTAGAACTCTTCTTTGAGGAGCCTTCCTTGGGCAGATCCCGAACTTTCAGTGTCTGAGTCTCCAAAATATGATCTTCCGACTTTTTCAATATCAACGATGAAAAAATGAATTTCTGTTCTGAACTCATTATTTGCCCAGGTTTCAATGGCGTTAAGTTTTTTGCGGAACAGATTAAGTTTTTCAGAATCAAACAGCTCCTCCCTGATGCAGACCCAGTAATCAATGTCTGAACCCATGGTATGAGCAATTGAGCCGATGCTGCCAATAGTAAAAAGAGCCTCAACATAACAGAATGGTCGCTCAATGAAGATCATCCCGTCTTTATATAGATATCTTTTATCAAAATATTTTCTACAGATTTTTTCCGTCTCACTATTTGGCAGAAGACCCGTCAGGTACGATCTTTCAAAAGAGCGAGATAGAAAACGCCTTAATTTGCGGCATGATCCGTAAAAGACCGGAAAGAGTTATTAAAATATTTGAGGCTTACATCAACCATCCGGT
>JADGBP010000009.1 GCA_015231395.1 Desulfamplus sp.
GCTTAATGCCTGTTGAATATCTTTTTCCATTGCCCTGTGCGTAATCATGACAATTGGAACCGGTCCATTATGCCGCCTTCCCTTCTGATGAACAGATTGGATACTTATACCCCTGTTGCCCAGAATGCCTGTAATGTTTGATAGAACTCCAGGACGATCTGCTGCTTCAAGCCTGATATAGCAGGAGGTGCTTATTCCGGTGACAGGCAAAATAGGAATTTTTTTGATGTTATGTTTTGGACTGCCGAGAATAGGCACTCTTGTGTTGTTTCCGGTTCTGCTTCCCGTTTGACTTCCGAGCATGATATTTCTGACAATATCTGCAATATCACTGACTATCGCACTTGCTGTGGGCATCATGCCGGCTCCAGCACCATACAGCATGGTCTGTCCTGTTGCATCTGCGTTAATGGTGACTGCGTTCATGGAGCCATTAACATGGGCAAGGGGGTGAGCAGTTGGAATCATTGCCGGATGAACGCGTGCTTCCACTGTATCTGTATAGTTTTTGCTGATTGCAAGCAGCTTTATGGTATAACCAAATTCTCTTGCAAATTCGATATCCATGGGAGTAATTTTGCTGATTCCCTCAACATGAATATCCTCAAGATTAATCTCCATTCCATAGGCAAGGGCAGTAAGGATTGCAAGTTTATGTGCAGAATCGTGTCCTTCAACATCTAAAAAAGGATCTGCCTCTGCATAACCCTTAGCTTGAGCCTCTTTCAAAGCTGTATCAAACGAGCATCCTTCCCGAGAAATTTTGGTGAGAATGTAGTTGCAGGTACCATTGAGAATGCCGGTAATGGAATCAATACGGTTGGCAACAAGTGACTCGCGGATGCTCTTTATCACCGGCATGCATCCTCCCACACTGGCTTCAAAAGCAAGATCTACCCCATGTTTGACAGCTGTTTCAATAATAGTGCTGCCAAATGAAGCGATCAGTGCCTTGTTGGCAGTTACCACATGTTTGCCATTTTCCAGTGCCTTGATGACAAAATCTTTTGCAATGTTTTTACCTCCAATCAGCTCCACAATAATGTCAACGTCAGGATCGTTTATAACCCTGTTGGCATCTGAAATAAAAACCCCTTCTTTAAACGCAATGCCCCTGTCAGTTTGGGTGTCAAGGTCTGCAACGTACTTTAAATTTAATGGAATACCTATTCTTGATTCAAGCAGTGACCGCTTTTCCATGAGGAGCCTTGCCACCCCTGTTCCCACAACTCCGCATCCCAGAATGCCTATGTTGATCTGTTTCATCTTAAAAATCCTCTGATTGCTTGAATACTCTTAACCACTGCCTGAATATTCTCAACTATTGATCGTTAAATGTTGATCTTAATTGATCGTTAATGTTGATCCTAATTGATCGTTATGTTGATCCTGATTAATCGTTATGTTGATCCTGATGTTAATTCAAAATTAGAGTTTAAATACAATATCAATTAAGTGATGTCAAAAAGGTTTTGACTTTTTGACCTAATAAGTTTACTGTTTTCCACTTAAATTTAAAATTTATGATTGCAATAATGAGGAGTTTTTAATGGCTAAATCGTTGACATATGCTGATGCTGGTGTGGATATCAGCAAGGCAAATGATCTTGTTCATATCATCAAGCAGCTTGCCAAAACAACGCCTCGATCCGGCGTAATGGGAGAAATTGGTGGGTTTGGCGGCCTTTTTTCGTTGAATCTTTCCCACTATTCTAATCCTGTGCTGGTCAGTTCCACAGACGGCGTCGGAACAAAGCTAAAAATTGCTTTTGCAATGGAAAAGCATGATACTATTGGTATTGATCTGGTTGCCATGTGCGTAAATGATATTGTGGTTCAGGGTGCAAAGCCGCTCTTTTTTCTTGATTACCTTGCTATGGGGAAATTAAATAACGAAGTAGCTGCAAAGATTATTGAAGGGATTGTCAAAGGGTGCTGTGATGCCCAGTGTGCCCTTATTGGCGGTGAGACTGCTGAAATGCCCGGCATATACAATGAAGGGGAGTATGATATTTCCGGATTTACCGTTGGTATT
Source organism: Desulfamplus sp. (assembly GCA_015231395.1). Taxonomy (GTDB): domain Bacteria; phylum Desulfobacterota; class Desulfobacteria; order Desulfobacterales; family Desulfobacteraceae; genus Desulfamplus. The sequence continues at coordinate 2,036 of JADGBP010000009.1, forward strand.
GTTGACAACTCTAAAATAATAGATGGTTCGGGAATAAGAAATGGACATAAACTGATAGGGCTTGCTTCCAGCGGTGTTCACAGCAACGGGTTCTCTCTTGTGCGAAAAATCTGCTTTGAGAAATGCGGCTACACTGTGGAAACACATATCCCTGAGTTTGGAAAGACTCTTGGTGAAGAGTTGATTACGCCGACCAGAATTTATACCCAGACTCTGCTTGGGCTTATCAGGGATCTTCCGGTTCATGGGCTTGCCCATATTACAGGCGGCGGCATTGATGAAAACATCATCAGGGTTATTCCTGATGCCTGCAAGGTTCTGATAAATAAAGGTAGTTGGGAAATACCGCCGATTTTCAGATTTCTCCAAGATGCAGGTGGTGTGGAAGATAACGAGATGCATCGTACCTTTAACAATGGTATTGGTATGATTGCCGTTGTTCCGGAAACATCAGCCCAAGATTTCATGGATAGACTCAATGCCATGGAAGAGAAAGCCTATATTATTGGTGAAATAGCTTCCAGAACAGAGTCTGACTCCCAAGTGGAGTGGGTGTGATAGATCATAGCGGAGAGATTTCGCTCACATGGATGATGATTCAGCAACTCCTAAATTTTGACTCAACGCTCCATATCTGTCCAACCCTGTCTGTTCGATACAATAATAATGTATCGCCACATCATTATATCGCTTCAGCAACTCTTTGTAAGATTTGAACAATGATTATACTTGGCATTGAATCTTCATGTGATGAAACAGCCGCTGCAGTAGTTGACGATGGAAAAACTATTCTCTCTTCTATAGTGGCATCACAGGTGGATGTGCATCATAAGTATGGTGGTGTTGTTCCTGAGCTTGCTTCCAGAATGCATATTGAGTCTATCATTCCGGTTGTTATGGATGCTATTGAGTCAGCCGGCATAACCATTGAACAGATTGAAGGTGTGGCTGTAACAAGAGGTCCGGGATTAATTGGTGCCCTGTTGGTGGGGTTTTCTTTTGCCAAAGCATTTGCATGGGCAAGGGCAATTCCTTGGACAGGAGTTAATCACTTAGAAGGTCATATCTATTCAGTTCTGCTTACAGACGATCCTCCACAGTTTCCCTTTGTTATTCTATTAGCTTCCGGTGGTCATACAAATCTCTATAATGTGACATCGCCCGATAAGTTTGAGCTTCTGGGACAAACTCGTGATGATGCTGCTGGTGAAGCATTTGATAAGGTAGCAAAAATGCTGGGTCTTGGTTATCCGGGTGGTGCGGTTATTGAGAAACTTGCCCAAAAAGGTAACCATTCTGCTATCTCTTTTCCAAAAGCTTTTCTTGAAAAAAACAGCCTTGATTTTAGTTTTAGTGGTGTAAAATCTGCTGTGGCTCGATATATCCATGAGCATTGCGGTTCTGATGCAGTCAAGAATTGGAAATCAGTAGATTTTAATGAAAATATGGCTGCTGACATAGCAGCTTCCTTCCAAGATTCTGTCATAGAAGTACTTTCGCAAAAACTTATCCGTGCGGCTCTTGACAAGGGAGTTCAGCATATAGCCGTGGCAGGCGGTGTAGCTGCAAATTCTGCTTTGAAAAAGAAACTCCTTTCATATATCAGCTCATCAGGTTCTACAGGAGCTTCAGGCAAAGCAGGATTTTCAGGAGCAGGAGTAGCACAATCTTCAGCAGTAATAGCAGGATCTTCAGGAGCAGCACAATCTTCAGCAGTAATAGCAGGATCTTCAGGTAAGGGTGTTGGTGCCGGAAATTTAAAGCTTCATATCCCTCCTACTGCCCTTTGTGGTGACAATGCCGCCATGATTGCTGCAAGAGGCTACAGGCTTATTAAAGAGGGGAGGTTATGTCATATAGAACATGATGTCTTTTCCCGCACAAAAAATTGAATGAAATGTTGTGCACATGCTATATATAATCCCTTTAAATTCTTGCAATAACCAACCTCACCTTCTCCATTTTTTGATTCTTCTTATCCACAGCACCGACCAGTTTGCCCTTTTAAAGGGGGTAAATCAACTGTCCCTCCTCATGCTGGCTGTAACTCAATTGTCCCACCCATGGCTGTAACTCACAAAATGCATTGGTATCCAACATTACGGCTGTAGCCCACAAAACGTATTGGTGTTTCAAATTGTTTTTTTGCCTTTTAAAAAGTTATATGATATTGCTTGCCAACTTTTTGAATTATGAATTTGGAGGCATATATATCTGATGTTTGACCATGAAATAATATATCCAAAAGAAATTATTCTTGAGATCACAAATCTGTGTAATCTTAAATGCAGGTATTGCCACTTTCATGGAGAAGATGCAAAAATCAGAAGAAAGCTTGGATTTATGCCTTCTGAAATATGGAAAAAACTTTTGAATGAAATTAAAAAATGGAATAGACCATGCACAATTTTAACACATGGTGCAGGTGAACCATTACTATATCCGCATCTCAAAGACCTTCTCACCCAAGCGAAAGAAATTCCTGAACTTTGTGTGGGTTTTATGACCAACGGAATGCTTCTGACCCCTGATATTTCAAGAATGCTTATTGAACTTAAGGTTAATAGCATTGCACTTAGTATTGACGGAGTTATCCCTGAAACTCATGACCATTTCCGAAAGAATGCGGATTTGAAGCTTATTGAGAGTAATCTTCAGTATCTCATAGCTGAAAAAAAGAGGTCTGAATCTGTTTTTCCTATGCTCACATTTAATATGGTTGGATACCCTGATATTCTGGATCAGGCAAATGACTATGTTCAAAAGTGGCTACCTCATGCAGATTCAGTAATGGTGTCTAAATTCAGACCTGTGGGATCAAGAAAACTTTGGGACAATACCACATCTAAGCCCACTTTTGATGCAAACTCTAATGTATCCTCTGAGCACACATTTAATCTAACCTCTGATACCACTTCTAAGTTAGCCTCTGATACCACTTCTAAGTTAGCCTCTGATACCACTTCTAATTTTACCTCTGATACCACCTTCAATTCCTCCCCGTTTTTTACAGCACCACTTTTTGTAGCGTGTCCCCTTCTTTATAATCAGACAGTGATATCCATTGATGGAATTGTCGGTCTTTGCTGTGAAGATATCAATCTTGACGTACCTGTTGGAAATGTTTTGAATGATGACTTGCTGACACTATACAATAACAATCCAATACTTAAAGGCTACCGAAGTGCCCATGAAAAACAGGAAATAGAAAAATTGACTCTCTGTTCAGACTGTCATGTATGGGGAGGGCACATCAATATTGAAACATATGAAATGCGGATAGCTGATATGAGTGTTGTTTGTCAGGCTTCACCATCAGGAAAGGTATATAGAAAAATATGAGTTACTCAAACACTGTGAGTTACAACACTATGAATTGCAGAGAAAATCTTGCAAGTTTAAAAACATTGGATGTTATATGGTGTTGCGGGCATCCACCCGATATTACAGAATCTGTATTCTCCTATGATTATTGCAGAAAAACAAGCCGGCAGCTTTGTGAATCAAAGTTGAATGTCCTGTCATGGCATGATCTTGATTTTGGTTTTGCTTGTAGTGCTGATGAAAAAGCACGCTTTTTTTTACATTATAAAGAATTAGGTGCAGATTGTCTGATGATAGTTTCAAATCCGGAAATTGTAATCAGTCCTGCTGCTGTCAAAAAAATGATGCAGACTTTAGAGAACGGAGTTGCAGTTATTCTTCCTGTTTTCAATGAAACCTCTAACTCGTCTCAATCTGCTAATATGCCCTGGATATATTTCAATCTATCCACATATCTTGAAGTTTCGGAATTTATGGCAGACATTAACAAGTCTGTTATGCTAAATGGAATAGAAACCTGTGGGACAGAGATTACCCCTGAAAATATAGATTGTTCATGTGTCTTGATTCAAAAAGAGTTTGTGGAAAATTTTATATCATTTATAGAACACGGAATATCTCTTCAAGACGCTTTAACATCTTTTATATCTTACCTTGTATCCCGTAAACTTTGTGTTATTGAGACCAGTGCTCTGCTTCACTCATTCAGTGGCAGCTATTATGGCGGAAAACGCATAGATCTTGCAGACCTTGTTCCTGATCTGGCTGAAAATATTCTTGATGTCGGGTGTGCCAGCGGTGGATTTGGTGAACTGATGAAAACCAGACGCTCTGATATTCATATTACAGGCGTTGAAATGAACAGTATTCTGGCTGAAAACGCATCTCGTCATTATGATCAAATCCATAACAATAAAATTGAAGATATCCATTTCAAGACAACATTTGATCATATTAATTGCGGAGATATTATTGAGCATCTTGATGATCCATGGCAGATGCTCAAATTATTTTACATTTTGCTCAAAAAAGGCGGGTCACTTGTTATAAGTATTCCAAATGCAGGGCACTGGACTATTGTAAAAGACCTGGCAGCAGGCAGATTTGAATATATTCCTGGTGGCTTGCTTTGTCTGACACACATAAGATGGTTTACTGAAAAGAGCATAAAAGAAGCTCTTCAGGAGGCAGGATTTGATATTGAGTTGTTTCATCAAGGGCAGATACCTCCCACGCCATGCGGAGAAAGATTTATTGAATTACTTTGTGACAATAATATGGGAGATCGCACCTCCCTTTTAACCAATGCTTTTACCATAAGGGCTTGGAAACGATGAGTGTTTCTGCAATCATTGTTAACTATCACACATCTAAATATCTGCCGGAGCTGATTGATGACCTTATAGCCCTTAAAGATATTGAGCAGATTTTTATTGTGGATAACAGCAGTGAAATTGATGGCTCTTTTTTGAGCAACTACTTTGTTTCGTATCCGCATAGAATAGAGCTTATCAAACCAGGTAAAAATTTAGGATTTGGAGCTGGTGTAAATCTTGCGGCTTCCAGAGCATCTTCAGAATATCTTTTGGTGATTAATCCTGATGTCAGACTTTTTCCAGACTGTCTGACTCATCTGCTTGAGGCTGCCCGTAAATATGGTTCAGTGCTTACAGGGCCAAGATTTTTCTGGGATGATGCAAAAAAATACAAGTTGCCGCCAAGTCAGGGGGCTTCTTCATGGTTAGATTACGCTTTTGAAGCTGCGGGCGGCAGCCGTCTTGAATTTGAACATCTCTCGTTTTATTGGCAAATGTGTCATGAAAGATTCTGGAGCTACACAACCCCGTTTACAGAACTATTCCTTTCTGGAGCCTGTGTATTAATTAATCGTCAGTGGGCAATGGAAAGTTTGTCTGCTGTATTTGATGAGCGGTTTTTTCTCTATTTTGAAGACAATGATATCTCTTTGCGTGCTCATTTTAACGGAGTTCCACCGCTATGCGTTCCTGCGGCAGAGGCTTTGCACCATTATGATCAGTCTCCATCACCGGAAAAATCCAAAGCAGATCTTATGGCTCAATCCCATATTCAGTTCTCTGAAAAATATTATGGTGGTATGACATATCTGCTGAATAAAAAAGATACTTACCTGCCGGAAATCAGTGATATGGGATTAAATACATCACCTTTCTCTTTTGATACAAAGTGCCTTGAACCGTCTGTCGGTAATCTTTATTTTGAAATTGGTGTAAATCCATGTTTTGTTCCATTTGCCCAGACAGATATAAAAGTTACTCAGACAGATATAAAAGGACTTTATGAGAACAAAATAGATGTGTTTACATTGGACAGTACTATCTGGAACAGACTTGCAAAAGGGATTTATTATGGAAGGGCAAGAGACAGTATTAAAGGAACACTGAAGATATGGAAATGGCAAAAAGTATAGTATGGAGAGACGAAACTCTGGTTATACGAAAATATGATGTTAAACGAGATCAGGAAAAAGTTCTTGAACTCTGGCAAGCAGCATTTGGCAATCAGATCTCTTCCAGCCTGTGGCAATGGAAATATATTGAAAATCCCTATTCCACCACCATCCTGATCTGTGAAAATGCCAAAGGAATGCCTGTGGTACTTTATGGGGGCATCCCTTTTACTTCAATATGCTTTGGCAGAACAATAAGGATGATTCATCTTTCTGATATAATGTCCCATCCTGATTACAGAGGCAGCGGGCTTTTTATTCAAACAGCCAATGCCTATTTTGAGACCTTTGGCAATATAGACGATATTTGTATTATGTATGGCTTTCCTGGAAAATATCATTTTGATATTGGTGCAAAATACCTGAACTATTCACAACTGGGGGATGGAGCTGCTTTTTTCAGGGGTGATTGCAAAAACATAAAATCTTTAAAGCATATCATTTCTGGCAGTATTCATCTGGCTCATGCTCCAAGTCATAGTTCTGACCAGACAAATTACAGTTCTGATAAGGTAATTCATCATTCTGAACATACAAATTACAGTTCTGATAAGGCAGCTCATTGTTGTGATAAAACAAGTCATAATTATGATCAGACAAGTCATGATTTTGACCAGATATGGAGAAATGCTTCAACAGACTACCCTCTAAGTGTGATTAGAAATAGTGCCTATGTGGAGTGGAGATATTTCAACCATCCGGAAAAAACATATGAAGTGTGGTGTTACAAGACTCGATTCAATAAAGATTCCAAGGCGTTCATAGTGATTCAAATAAAGGGTAGAAAAGCTGTTATCGTCGATATATTGGTACAAAACTCTGAAAAAATATTCCGTGATTTTTTAGGTAATATTGCTTCAATGCTTCTAAAAAGAGGGATAGAAACCGTTGAAGTCTGGGTGCCTCATGACCATTTTCTTGCGGTTTTTTTCCAGGGTTGCGGCGTTAAAAGAACCAAAGAACCAATTGGTATTATTCCAACCGTTCGATTGTTTGATGATATGCTTGATATTAAACAAGTCTGCCAGAACTTTTATTATAGCATGGGAGATGGCGATCTGCTTTGAATCTAATGGTTTCTAAACTAATGAACGAAAATCAACTTGTACCTTATTATGCTTCACCGCTCCCTTCCGGTCCATATCTTGTATTTGCGCCACACCCTGATGATGAAACACTTGGTATGGGTGGAACAATAATCCTTGCAGCCAAATCAGGTATTGAAGTTAATATCGTATTTGTTACTGATGGTGGAAAAGGTGGAGACCCTGCTACAAGAAAAAAAGAGGCAGCAGCAGCATCTGAAATCCTTGGAGCCAAAAATATTTTTCACTTAAACCTGCCTGATCGTGAGGTTGGGCTAACTCCATTTCCTGAGCAGACTCTTCTTGAAATTATGGAACAGGTTAAACCGGCAACTGTTTTTTTGCCTTCTTTTCAGGAGATTCATCCAGATCACAGAGCTACAAATCATGTTGTTTTATCTTTTTTTGAGCACCGGATTAAACACCAACAAGAGTATGAACTTGGGCATGAACATAAACTTATGCATGGGCATGGTCATGAATATAAACTTGGGCATGATCATGAGTTTGGGCATGATTTCCAGATGTGGTTCTATGAAATCAATCGTCAAGGAGAAATCAATCGTTTGATTGATATCTCTGACGCAATTGAAATAAAAGAACAAGCTATAGATTGTTATGCGAGTCAATTGGCTCAATTGGACTATAAATCTCAATGTCTCTGTTTAGACTACGCACGCAGCATTACGCTTGGTGATAATATTTCCTATGCCGAAGGATTCTGGTTATGTCCAAAAGATGTTCCTGTTACACTGCTGTCTATCTGGAATAGTTATCATAAAGAGATATACTCATATCAATGCCCTGCATCAATGAGTATATCCGCCTGTATATCTTCTCGTGTTTTTTCAGACATAAAACATGTTCAATCTTGCGAATTTGAACAACTTTGTGAATCCGATCGACCTTCTGAATCCGAACAATTGTCCGAATCAGGGCAAAATTTTCACATAACAGATGTGCAGACATTGGTTTCTGTTATTGTGAGAACAAAAGAGAGACTTTCATTGCTTGAAGAAGCTCTTGGAAGTATTGCCGGACAGACTTGGCGTTATATTGAAGCAGTTGTGGTTAATGATGGTTCTGATGATATTGATGCAGTGATTCAAAAATTCAGACAATCTATTTTCAGAATAGTTTGTGTAAGAACCGAAGAAAAAAATGGGCGAGTAGCAGCAGCCAACAAAGGTATTGAAACTGCTACTGGTGAGTGGATAATGTTTCTTGATGATGATGATCTGCTTGAGCCTGATGCATGCTTTAACTTATTGAACAAAGCTGTTCAAACCAATGCGTCGGTCGTTTATGGTAAGGTTTTGAGAAGACATTATCTGGAAAATGGTCATGTTGATATCAGAAAGCCGGAATATGTATATGGAAGGGTTTTTGATAAAGATTTGATTGTTATGGAAAACTATATCCCGTTTAATGCCTTGTTGATCAATCGGCAGCTTGCCTGCCAGTCATATCCGTTAAGGGAAGATCTTACTCTTTTTGAAGATTGGGATTTTTTGATTTTATTATCCCGTAAAGTTGATTTTGTATATCTTCCGGTTCAGGTGGCAATATATCGATGCTGGGAGAGTTCAACCGCAACGGGAAGTCGTTTTTCCCATGAGGAGATTGTAAAAGCGGAACAATTGATTAGCCAGAAGTGGCATCAGAATATTACTTTTAAAAACATTCTGGCATTTCGAGAATATATTGTTGAGCAAACGCAAGAAGCAACTCAAAAAGGACTTCAAGAAAAGGCTCAAGAAGAAATGACTCTTCAGCTTAATTTTGCAGATACAAGCTTTGCAAATACAAATCAAGTTCATGAGTCATGTGACAACTCCTTTGTTGAAAAGTTGTTATTATCTGCTAAAAGGCTAAAAAACCTGACGAGCAAAAAGTTCAAGAATAGAATATAAGCAGCTTCGTTATAATTGTTGTTTGATGGAAAATCCTGATGATAGAAATTCTCGAATAAAAACAAAGTAGAGACGCACGGTCGTGCATCTCTACTCGCGATTATTTTTTAATCCTTGAAAACCAGCTTGCCACCAAGATGCCCTGCGATACCGGCACAAGCAAGCATTATAACATTTAACAGGATAAACAGCCATGAAAGGCAAGAAGAGAGAACCTGTGGATCAGAAATATACCATACCACATTAAAAACACAGATAATCGTTGTTACAGAAGCTGATATAATTTTAACAACAAACAGTGATGTCATGGCTTTGTTATATTTTTTTATCCATTCGACATATCCGGCAAAAAGAACAAAGGGCAGAACAAGCAATACAAACAGCATGTTGAAAAAACCAGCGGCTGAAAGGGTTTTGGAGAGAGTATTTGCTATTGAAATTTCAGTGTTGTTAAATAAAACCGCCAATATGAAAAAAGTCACAGCCACAGGCAGCACTCCATTTGGAAAATGAACTGAAATGGGATGGGCATGGTGCTTTACAATAAGCTCCTGCAGTGATTTGTAAAGTTTAATGATTCTTGGTTTACCCGCCTCAATGATAGCCTTCTGTTCTGAAATCTTTTTTTCCAGCTCCTTTATTCTCAAGGAGTCTTTTGATTTTTCATCCTGTTCTATCTCAAACAGAACAAACTTTGATGCCGGAGCTTTGCAGATGGGACATCTTGCAGGGGGTTCATCTCCTTCATGAATATATCTGCATATTGTACATTTCCATTTTTTCATAAAAACCTCCAAGGAAGCCTCTACTCCTTTATAGGTAGGGGACGTTGACTTTTAATATAGACTTCCAGAAAAATATTTCTGCATTCTCAATTTTGAAGGGCAACCACAAAGGATTGCCCCTACAGTGCTCTTGCCAATTTAATTATCTGGAAAACTATAGAACCATAATGCTGATGTTTCTACTATATTGCAATTCATTTGTCTTTATTTTTTTTGATGCTCTTATCAATCGACTTACCTTTTGTCGTTTGCCTGTCTCTTCACTTCAAAATTAATCCAATAATTGTCACAGGAAAAAATAAAAATGCGTTTGGAAAAAAAATCGCTGAGATCATCTGTATTTTGGAATATGTTCCTTCTTTTGACAGGCTCTGTTATTTTCAGTATCGGTCTAAATGGTATTGTTATACCCCATGGATTTATAACAGGGGGAATTTCCGGATTTTGTCTTCTTATTTTCTATCTTACTGGCAAACTCTCACCTGGTGTTTGGTATTTTATCATCAACATCCCTTTGTTTATAATTGGCTGGCTTTTTATCAGCCGCCGGTTCTTTTTTTATAGCCTCTATGGAATGGTTGTTCTCTCTTTATGTATGGATATGGTTTCATTTCATATTGAAATCAAGGATTCATTTCTTGCAATTCTTGCCGGAGGGACAATCCTTGGAGTAGGTGGTGGTATTACTCTTCATTCGCTTGGCTCTCTTGGTGGAATAGATATTATTTCAATTCTTCTGAATCAGAAATTTGGCGTACGCATTGGTACGTTTCTTTTTACATTTAACATGATTCTTTTTGTATCAAGTTTTGGTTCTCTTGACACAGATCTTGTCCTCTACTCTATTGCATTGAGTTTTGTTACATCTAAGGTGCTGGAATCTGTTCTCACAATGTTTAATCAACGGAAAATGATTCTGATTATTTCAAACTCCAGTGACCAGATAGCCGGTGTTATCAAGGAAAATCTTCAAAAAGGAGCTACCTTTTTAAATGGTGTTGGTGCTTACAGTGGCAATGAGAAAAAAATAATTTTAACTGTAGTGCATAATTATCAGCTCAAACGCCTTGAAGAGGCTGTCTTGAACATTGATCCTGATGCATTTATGATTACCGAAAACACATTCAATGTCATGGGCAAGGGATTTTCAAAACCAAAGGTTTACTAATTGGACTTTGAACAAGCATAATTCCTGAATCAAAATGAAGCTCCCCGCCGCAAGGAACGGGGTATCTTTAAAAACATTACAACGCCCCAAGGGGCGGGGTATGAACCCAAGCTTCGAAATCAAAAAACAGGCGGCATGTGAAAATTTTTCTGAAACATGGCATTCCTCCACTACTTCCTCTGTTTCTATCTCTGTGCGGAGGTATTGCTGCTGCTAATTATGGAGGAATTACAACAGATAATTATCTTGTTATTCAGAAATTTCAATCCAACATTAATGGCGGTGAAGTCGCTAATATTCCAATTGTTTCCAACTCCTTGTTACTTGTGTTTCTTGTGTTAATTTTATTTTTTATAGCCATGATTTTGCTTCTTTTTTTTGTTTCCAGACACACTCCCAAAGCTCTTCAATTCCAGCATTTGACTTATTCTTCTTATCGCCTTCCTTATCTCTTTCCTTATATTTTTGTAATTCTGTTTTTTATATCAGGATATTATCTTTTTAAGTCATCAATGTTTCCTGATCATCCTCCAAACCATATCTCAAATTTTACGGACAAAGGGATTTCACAGATTACCGGTACAATATCTTCTGTGCCTGAAGAGTTTTATAACCAATCTGAAAAATCTAAAAAAAATAATGATTCGGAAAAAAATGACAGACGAATACGATTTAATCTATCTGTTGAAAATATCATGACAAGCACCAATACGGTCGATAAGAAAGAGACTGCGGTCAATAAGAAAGAGACTGAGACTGCGGTCAATAAGAACGGGGATACGGTCAAGAAAAGTATAAATCACAGAGTCACAGGAATAATTCAGATGACCGTTTATAGGCCTTTGGTGCAATATAACAAGGGAGATACTATTCAATTCAAAGGCAAAATAAAGTCTATCCGCAACTTCAATAATCCCGGAGGATTTGATTATGTTCGATATATGAAACTTAAGGATATCTGGGGAAAAGTCAGTACTAATGGTAAAAATATTACTTCATATTGTCCGACAATGCCTGAGTATGGTTCGAACAAATCTGATATGGAACAACTCAATTTACTATTCAATTCTTTTAATGATTTAAATTCGTCAAATTCTCTTAATAATTTAAATTCGTCAAATTCACTTAATTCGTTAAATTCACTCATTTTTTTTAATTCTCTCAATTCCCTGTCAAGTGCCATAATTGCCAAAATAGATAATTTCAGGGACGATTTTGCCACGCATATTTTTAAACACATTGACAATAGAGACTCTGCAGCAATTTTATGTGCACTGAGTACAGGTAACAAAGAATTTGTTTCAAAAGAGCTGAGTCGAGATTTTTCCAGAACTGGTGGCAGCCATATTCTTGCAATATCAGGACTGCATTTGTCGATTGTGGCAACTCTTTTTTTTTATATGTTCAATGCTTTTCTGTCGTGCTTCAAGTGGGTGCTGATTCGCGGGTGGAGCAAAAAAGGTGCGGCTTTGCTGACGATTCTGCCCATTGTGGCTTACGCGGTTCTTTCCGGCTATTCTGATGCTACTGAGCGAGCCATGATTATGATTATCATTTTTATGATCGCGGCAGTCATAGAACGTGAGAGTAACAGCTTCAACTCTCTTTGTGCAGCCGGTATTGTGATTCTTATCCTGAATCCGGCATCTCTTTTTATGGTCTCTTTTCAACTTTCATTTTCAGCCGTGTTTTTTATCCTGATGGGATTGTCCTTGTCTGCTGATTATAAAATTGAGATTAAAAACAGCATTTTAAAAAAATTCACAAGTTTTATTTTTATATCCATGTGTGCTATTGCCGGCACCCAGATTTTGGTTATGCACTATTTTAATATTTTCTCTTTTTCCGGTCTTATTGTTAATATTATTCTTATTCCCTGTGTCGGTTTTGGAGCACTCTCTCTTGGACTTGCCGCCCTTTTTTTTTATCCCTTTTCATTGGTAATATCGGGTTTTCTGATTCAATGTGCAGGACTTATCCTGACACCTTGCATCGCATTCATCAAAACTGTTGCAAGCCTCCCTTGGAGCTACATTGAAACATTTAAACCTGATATTCTTGAAATAGCCTGCTATTACCTGTTTGTCTCAGCTCTTTTTGTTGCTGCGAAGGCGTGGAAAAAAGAATCGGGGAATGTATTTGTCAGGGGAGGGGTGACAATAGCATTGTTATCATGCCTGACACTTCTGATCCATGAAGCTGTATGGATTAAAAAAAGATTTTTTAATGACGATCTTGTGGTTACTATTTTAGATGTAGGGCAGGGTAATTCCGCTTTGATTGAGATGCCACAAGGAAAGAGTATTTTGGTTGATGGGGGAGGCTTTTTTTATGGCGGGAATTTTGATACTGGAGAGCATATTATCGCTCCTTTTCTAAGACTCAAAAAAATCATGACTCTGGACGCAGTTGTTCTGACTCATCCAGACTCGGATCACATGAATGGACTTGTCTATATTTTTAAACATTTTAAGATCAATCTGTTGATAAAAAACTGTGACCAGCAGCAAAATGATGCTTACAAAGCTCTGATCGCCCAAGTTGAAAAAAAAGGGACTAATGTCTATATAGTTGATCATAGATCAAACTCAATTAAGATTGGCAAGGGCGAATTGCATTTTTTTCATCCTTTGAAAGTTTGTCCAGATACAAATTTAAAAAATATCAATACAAACTCTTTTAATGACAATTTTGTCAATGATAACTCTGTCAATGACAACTCTGT